>NZ_DDCG01000005.1:0-79104 GCF_002335235.1 Methylophaga sp. UBA2012
ACCTGCCTGTGCTGGGCAACACACACCCTGTGACGAGTAATCGTGCCTGCATGGCTGGCTCACATCACTTGCTTGTCACTAACAAAAAGCAACGATAAGCAATGTGTCAGAGATTGCTTTGCATAGACTCCATCCTTGGCGATAAGCATTTTGAATAAGTGAAGCGACGCCGAAGGGGCGCCTACAGGGATATAAGCAATAAAGTAGATCACCGACAGGCTTTTGGATAATAGAAAAGCACATCCTAAATAATGGTGACCTTTTTTATTGTCTGTAATCTAGATATATGACCTACTTTGAACGAAGTCACTGCCAATCGCTCTGCATGGACGGCATACAGCATATCCTGGTAAATGTTAATGAAGTTAATACAAAGAAAGCGCTCATCAATAGACAAAGTTCTTTGATCATTACAAATGTTGGTTCGCTTGAGAATTTCTGCTGGATGTTTATCAACGGGGGTATATAGAAAGTTAGTGATAATAGTTGTTACTTGGGTATTGGCGATAGCCTGAATTCTTCACTTAGGTTAACCAGCCTGTCACTAATTTGAAGTAAAATATGAGCTTTAAAATATTAGAATTTCGCAAGGCGATTAATGTACAAAACACTTATTTACCTTTTTATCGCCTGCTTAGTGACGGCCTGTTTAGATGACACTCAAGAGCTTGAGCTCAATAATAATTTACCACTTCCACGTACAATAGATGTTGATTACGCTTCTGAGATAAAACCGATTATTGAAGAAAAATGTGTTGCTTGTCACGGCTGCTTTGATGCGCCATGCCAGTTAAAAATGGAATCTACAGAGGGATTCCTGCGTGGTGCCACCAAATTAAATGCTTATGATGGGACAAGGAAGGAGCCTATTACACCGACACGCTTATTTATAGATGCTCATTCGCAAGAAGAATGGCAAGAAGCAGGTTTTCATTCGATTATTACCGGGCATGATGCACAAGCTAGCTTGTTATATAGAATGTTAGCTCTGGGAAAAACTCATCAATTTAAAGACAATAGTAAGTTACCGGATGATCTTGATATTAGTATTCGCCGAGATAACCAATGTCCAACCGTCGATACGATTACTGAATATGAAGAGAAACATCCTCTAACAGGGATGCCATTTGCCGTCTCCGGACTTACAGATGAGGAATTTTCGACAATCAGTGGTTGGTTATATCAGGGCGCTAAAGTCAATATAAATGAGGTTAAGCTAAGCCAAAAAGAATTATCAGCAATAAAAAAATGGGAAACATACCTTAATCAAACATCTAATCCGCGTAGGTTAGTTTCCAGGTGGCTTTTTGAGCACCTTTTTCTAGCTCATCTGTACTTTGAGAACCAAGGTCAAAATACCCATTTCTTTGAACTTGTTAGATCCTATACACCGACAGGTAAGCCAATTTCAATTGTAAAAACCCGTCTTCCAAATTCTGATCCAGGACAGCCAATTTATTACAGATTAAGATTAGTAAAAGGGATTACTGTTCATAAACGTCACATAACATTTTTGTTTGATGAGAAGCTAAAAAAACATATAGAGCAACTCTTCTTCTCAGAGCCATGGCAAATAAATACTATGCCTGGTTATGATTATGAAGATAGAGCTAATCCCTTTTTAACGTATTCTGCGATACCGGCTGAAGCCAGATATCGGTTCTTGCTGGAACATGCCGAATATTTCACACGAACGTTTATCAGAGGCCCTGTTTGTCGTGGTCAAATCGCAACAGATGTGATCCGTGATCAGTTTTGGGTGATGTATCAGGATCCAGCCAATGATCTTTTCATCACTGATCCTAGCTATAGGAAAAAAGTAGAGCCAGTTCTAGGTTTGCCTGGACAGGACGACAACCTGACAGAGGCAAAAGAGAATTGGGATAAATATAAAGATAAACGCAATGCTTATTTATCTTTAAGAGATCAACATTATCGAGATGCACCGATAAACTGGACTTCGACTAATGCTATCTGGGACGGCGATGGCAGTAATACTAATGCGTTTCTGACCGTGTTCAGGCACTTCGATAATGCCAGTGTTGTTAAAGGTATGGTGGGACAGGTTCCTCAAACGATTTGGTGGATGGATTTTCCATTATTTGAGCGAACATATTATGAGTTAGTCGTTAATTTTGATTTATTTGGCAATGTAGCTCATCAACTTCAAACGCGGTTATATTTTGATTTAATCCGTAATGGTGCCGAGCATAATTTTCTTCGATTATTGCCTAAAGACAAGCGAAAGTCAGTGTTGGAGGATTGGTATCAAGGTATGGGCGTAGTCAAAACTTACTTCACCTATGCACCGCTTGATGTTGATAGTAGAACTGCTGAAAAATTCTCGTCTGAGGATACCAAAAATGAGCTGGCCAATCGATTATTAAAGCAATTTACTCAGGTTAACGCTGCTGCAAACGATGCGATTAATCGTTGTCAGAATCAGCAATGTTTCAGGAAGTCACAGACTGACTGGATACAAAAAGCTGATTCACGGTTAAGTCGTATAACGGAAGCTACATTTAAGGAAAAGTCAGGGCTACAGTTCTTGCCTGAGTTAACATTTATACGAGTCAAACATGGTGATAAAAGAACAGTTTACTCTCTAATACGCAATCGTTATCACAGTAATGTGGCCTTTCTCTTTGGTGAGTCACTTCGCTATAAACCTGAAAAAGACAGTTTAACGGTTTATCCGGGAATTGCCGGAAGTTATCCTAACTTTATCTTTGATATTAATGCTGAGGAACTGGAACCGTTCGAGAAAGCCTTGATGAAAGCGACATCTGAAGAAGCATTTGATGCCCTAGTACTGAAGTGGGGTGTCCGCAGAACACATCCGCAGTTCTGGCAAATTTTTCATGATTTCACTCAGTGGCAACGTGAACACAATCCGATTGATGCGGGGGTATTCGATGCAAACCGCTATGAGAATCTTTAAACCTGATTTTAGCGGCGTTTTAAGTGCGTTTTTGAGAGACTGAACAATAAAATTTTTAACTGTGTTCTGCGTGTTAATCTTGGTCGGCTCAATATGTTCTCGTCATCTTGTGCCGATAATTTGTTTAATGTTTCCAGTCCACCCAATGTCATTGCTCTGATCTCCCAGCCTAGGCGTCCCTTAATACCATTACCGAGTTCCAGGCCTTCATTCATGAGAGCCATCGTTTGTTGAAATAAATGACGAAGCAGAGGTGCTAATTTCCGGCTATTTGCCAGGGTAATGTCATCCTCATTCAGCCCAGCCTCTGTAAGCATCTGCTGGGGGATATAAATGCGGTTGTTTTCCTGTTTGTCTTGCAGGATATCCTGATAAAAGTTAATCAATTGTAACGATGTGCAGATGGCGTCAGACTCTACTAACTGTTGTTGTGTTGGCTGACCATTTAAGTGTAGTAATAAACGACCTACAGGATTAGCAGAACGTTGACAGTAATGCAGAACTTCTTCCATTGTCTGATAGCGGTTTTTGACAACGTCCTGCATAAAAGCCGATAACAAATCATCAAATAAATAGATGGGTAACTGAAAGTGTGTGATCACATCATCAAGAGCAATAAAGATCGGATCATCACCTGTGTATGAACCATCACTTATCTCAGTGAGATGCGAACGATAGTTTTGTAGCTTGGTTATTCGTTCTGCTTCGGTGAGCTGACCTTCATCAGCATAATCATCGGCAGTGCGAGCAAAGGCATAGATAACAGCAATCGGTTTTCTTAACCTTTTATGAAGTAAAACTGAGGCGACAGGAAAGTTTTCGTAGTGCGACTTTGCAAGTTTTAAGCAGAAATCATAAGCAGCAGCCAGATTTTTATTCGTTGTCATAACGCAATAGTTAAATCCAGTTGAGGATTTCTTCAGGCTTATAAATCGTGGCTTTCGCCTGCCACGTTTCAGGTTGGTCAGTACTTTTTAAATAACCGTAATGAGCGATGAGCGTATCCATATTCACAATATTCCCGGCCTCGATATCGCGTTGGGCATCGCCGATATATAAGCAGTTTTCTGGCTTTACGGCAGAGGCGTTACATGCAAATAACATCGGATCTGGATGAGGTTTGCTATTGGCCGTGGTATCTCCACTCACGATACAACTCGCTCGCTGACTCAGCTTTAATGCCTGCATTAAAGGATCGGTCAGAAATGCAGGTTTGTTAGTAATCACTCCCCATTTCAATCCTGCTTTTTCTATGGTTTGTAGAACATTTTCCATACCGTCAAAGAGCCTGGATTCCCGGTTGATATGGTGACGATAAAGTTCAATAAATCGTGTTTGTATCGACGTATATTCAGGATTTTCAGCTGATATCCCAAAAGCGAGTTTGATTAATCCCGGACTACCATCGCTGGCCACAGGGCGAATTGTTTCGAGAGGCAGTGGCGATTTATTGTATTCAAGCAAAACCTGATTAAGTGCGTAAGCTAAGTCTGGTGCGGTATCAACAAGGGTGCCATCCAGATCAAAAAAAACAGCATCGTATTTTGCCATATCAGATTTTTTTGCAGTGGATGAGGTAGTTTACCTTGACGTCGTTTCCAAGACTAAATTGACGCGTCAAAGGATTGTAATTCATTCCTGTCACATCTTTGACTTTCAGTCCAGCTTGGCGGCACCAGGCAGATAACTCAGCTGGACGAATAAAGCGTTTATAGTCATGGGTGCCTTTCGGCAGCATTTTCATAATATATTCAGCGCCAAGCACAGCCAGAAGATAGGCTTTGGGATGACGGTTTAATGTGGAAAAGAACACATCACCACCCGGTTTAACTAATGCTGCACAGGCACTGATGATAGAGGCTGGATCCGGCACATGTTCTAACATTTCGAGGCAGGTAACGGCATCATATTGTTCTTTATTTTGCGCTGCCATCTCTTCTGCAGTGATCTGTTGATAATGGATTGTCAAACCTTCTTCCAACGCATGAAGCTTGGCAATATTAAGTGGCATCTCGCCCATATCAATACCAGTGACATGGGCCCCACTTTTTGCCAGCGCTTCTGAAAGAATGCCACCACCACAACCAACATCAATCACGTTGGCATTTTTTAATGATGTTCGCTCTGCGATATAAGCCAAACGAATTGGATTAAGATCATGTAACGGTTTCGATTGACCTTCCAGATCCCACCAACTGGATGCTAAGGCATCAAATTTTGCTACTTCATTTAAGTCGACGTTTGCTTGTTTTTGGCTCATTGACCGAGTGATCCTATTTTTATTGCCCATTGCTGAGCATCTTGGATAATTTTTGATTCGTTTAATGTTGTTAGTTGACGAGAATTGAGTAGCTGTTTGCCGGCGACCCAAACATCGGTGACTTTATCTCGACTGGCGGCATAGACCAACTGAGATACGACATCAAAAACAGGCTGTGTTTCGATATCCGATAACTTCACCGCAACGATATCAGCTTGTTTTCCCACTTCGAGTGATCCTATTTCCTGGTCTAGTCCTAATGATCTTGCCGCATTGATAGTCGCCATTTCTAGCGCATTATGAGCAGGCACCGCGGCAGCATCTTTGGCTACTGCTTTTGCAAGTAAAGCTGTTTGACGCATTTCTGCAAACATATCCAGATCATTATTTGAGGCAGCGCCATCGGTGCCAATCGTGACATTAATATTATTTTTTTGCAGTTCAGCAACGGGGCAAAAGCCACTGGCCAGTTTTAAATTAGATTCGGGACAATGAGCGATGTGAACACCCGCTTCGGCGCACCATATGATTTCTTGGTCATTAAGTTGTGTCATATGCACAGCGAGTAGTCGGGGCGAGAGCAGGCCGATTTGTTTCAAACGCTCAAGCGGCCTAACCCCAAACTCTGCAACGCTCTGTGATATTTCATCTGCTGTTTCGTGAATATGCATACTGATCGGCATATCCATTTCTTCAGCATTGGTAATGATTTGCTCCAGTGTTTTGTCTGCGACAGTGTATGGGGCATGCGGTGAATAAATCGTATTAATCCGTGGGTGATGACGATAGTGATCGTGTAATTGATGGCCTTTATGTAAATATTCTTCTACTGAGCTGGCCCAGTTTGTCGGAAACTCAATAACAACAATACCTAGACTGGCTCGAATACCTGATGTATCAACAACTCTGGCCGTGGCTTCCGGAAAAAAATACATATCGTTGAAATAGGTAGTGCCACCCCGAATCATCTCTGCAATGGCCAGTGCACTGCCCGCTTCCACAAACAGATCGCTAACAAAGGCTTTTTCTGCGGGCCAGATATGATCGTTCAGCCAAGTCATTAAAGGTAAGTCATCAGCCAGTCCCCTAAACAGCGACATGGGGGTATGGGCATGGTTATTGATTAAACCAGGTATTAAACAATGCTCATTCAGATCATGAGTCGCATTGGCTGAGTAAAGCTGTTTTGCCTGTTGCTGTGGCAGAAGCGCTAAAATACGTGCATCCTTGATAATGATGGCGTGGTTTTCTAACACGGTCTGGTCTTCAGTGACGGGGACTAACCAGCGTGCGTTAATTATCAGATCGACATTTTCCATAGGGTTTGATTATACCGTTGAGCTGAATGAAAACCTATTCTAATCAATTATCATGACAAACCAATCACAACTAAAATTCATCAAGCATCACAGGAGCTTGTTTTGACCAAACTATTGCAGACTATTGAGCCAATTTTATGGCGTGATGAACGACTTCATTTATTGGACCAACGTGTTTTACCACATAAAGAAAATTGGTTGGAATTTCATGATTCCGATGCCGTCGCTGAAGCCATTAAAACGATGGTGGTTCGTGGTGCCCCAGCTATTGGTGTGACTGCTGCTTATGGTGTGGTGTTGGCAGCAAGAGAAGCTTGGTTTAGTGCTGGAGAAAACTGGCAGGAGGCAATCAATCCACCACTCAAAAGATTAGCTGCATCACGTCCTACCGCAGTGAATCTGTCGTGGGCGATTGATCGTATGAAGACGGCCTCTGCATCACTGTCTAAATATGAGTCACCAGAACCCGCCTTGTTAACATTTGCTCAGCAGATACATCAAGAAGATGTTAAAGCCAATAGAACCATGGGGCAATATGGAGCTGACTTGCTGGATAATGACAGTATTGTGCTGACACATTGTAATGCTGGTGCGCTTGCCACTGCTGGTTTTGGCACGGCCTTGGGCGTTATTCGGCAAGGTTTTATCGATGGAAAAATTGAGCATGTTTACGTGGATGAAACCCGTCCATGGTTGCAAGGTAGCAGACTGACAGCATGGGAGCTTATGCAGGAAGGCATTCCTATGACCTTACACGCCGATGTAGCTGCAGGCGCGTTGATGGCGAGTGGTCAATTAGACTGGGTCATTGTTGGCGCTGACAGAATTGCCTCAAATGGTGATACAGCCAATAAAATTGGTACCTACTCATTAGCCGTATTAGCGAAATATCATGGGGTGAAACTGATGGTGGTGGCTCCCACCACAACGATTGATTGGTCAATTGATAATGGGAGTCAGATTCCGATTGAACAACGTACGGGTTCAGAAGTCTCAGAAATAGATGGACGTCCGATTGCACCTTCAGAGGTTCATGTATCGAATCCGGCGTTTGATGTCACACCGGCAGAATTAATCGATGCCATTGTGACAGAGTCAGGCGTGGTAAGGTCGCCTTCAAAAGAAAATATGAAGCAACTCAAAAGTGAGGAGGAAAAATGACACAAACAGCATTAGTGACTGGAAGTAACCGGGGAATTGGTTTAGAACTCTGCCGTCAGCTTGCCGCAAAAGGCATGCATGTTATTGCAACCTGCCGTAAAGCCTCATCTGAATTAACGTCCCTGAATGTCGAAATTATTGAAGATGTGGAAGTCAGTGAACCTAAAAGCTTAGCAAAACTGGCTGATTCATTAGGGAACAGAAAAATTGACTGGCTAATCAATAATGCGGGTATTGCCGGTGGCATTGGTCTTGGTCAAATTGATGATAATGCGATCGATGATTTTGTCAGAATGTATCGCGTTAATAGCCTTGGACCATTACTGACCACTCAGGCTTTATTAAATCATCTGGGACAGGGCAGTAAAGTTGGTATTATTACCAGCCGCATGGGCTCGATTGATGATAATGACTCGGGTGGTAGTTATGCGTATCGAATGTCGAAATCAGCGGTGAATGCCGCCGGGAAATCATTATCAATTGATCTCAAACCCAAAGGCATTGCTGTCGCCATCCTGCATCCAGGTTGGGTAAGAACGGATATGACCGGACATGGTGGATTGATTGATCCAGATGAATCAGCAGCAGGTCTCATCCAACGTATGGAAGAGTTAACACTCGAAACCAGTGGCACTTTCTGGCATACCAATGGTGAAAAATTACCTTGGTAATACAGCAACGTTAGATGTATTCGTATCCTGAATTAACTGTTGAGCAGCAGGCGACATTGCCGGTGTTACGTGCACCTGCATTAGCCTTGGATGCACAATTTCCTGATAGCACGCACCAGCTTTGGCAGTGTGATACCGCTGATGGCATGATGATCTTAAAAGTCTGTCACCAATCGCGAGTGCAAGACTCAACGTTTTGGCTGGGGATGAATAATCTGTTTCAACTCGACTTTCCACAGTCTTTAGCTCGTACCCAAATCATCAGTCAATTTCTACAACGAGAGGGTGGTTTTAGCATACCCGATGTCGTGGCTGAACAGGCACGGCAGTATGTATTGGTGCGTTACCTTGATGGGACGGATCTGACAGCAGAAAAGATCGACAATACCATGTTGACGCAGCTTGCTCATCACTGGGGCAAACTGCATCAACAAATATCATCTCAATGGGGTTGTCTCGATAACCCCGTATTCAATGCGAATGATTGGCCTGTGCGACTGGAGCAGACGATTCAGTTTTTATCTGGCCGCAGTGATATCCCGATCCCTGCAGATACGTTAAAACTTAGCCATGAACAATGTCGAAGACTATCAGCTCAACAGTTTGTGCCGATCATGCCGGATTTTCGCTGGGACCAACTGCGCCAGTGTGAAAATCATCAATTAGCCGTGGTGGATTTGGATGCCTTTGTCAGAGCACCCCGTGAAGTTGAGTGGGTAATACTGGAATATCTGCTGAGCCCTCAGCAAGCGAAACATTTTGTCGAAGCCTATTCACAATATCAGCCCATCCCTGATCTTACGAACTGTCGCTTAAGTTACCGTTTACTTTTGTTTTTGATGAATATTCTTGGTGAAACCGATTTGCGAGACTGGCTTGAGCAGCCCATCTTATTTAAATAAATCACGCAGCTCTTGAATGGCAAGCCCGTTTAGACTCTCCAGTTTTAAGGCGGCAACATCATAGTGTGGTAAGTGATAATTGGCTTTTGACGGAACAACAACAGTGCGGATACCGGCACCAATAGCGGCCGTCATACCGGTGACGGAATCCTCAAAAGCGATGGTATGGTTTGCTTGAGCGTTAATGCGTTCCAGAGCCAGTTGATAGATAGCAGGATGGGGTTTGCCTTGTTCCACGTGATCATCGGCGACATAACTATCAAATAATGCTGTGATATCTAGTCTTTCCAGTACCACAGGAACAAGACGAGCCGGAGCATTAGTCGCTAGACCAATTTTCAGCTTATGTTGTTTGAGTTGTTCCAACAGATCATGAACACCCGGCAGTGGCTGGCCTTGCGTGGCGGTTAATAAGGCAACTTCATCGATGACATCATTTTCGACTTTTTCCATGGCGTCCTGACTGAGTGACAGGCCTGCATGATGCAGCCAGAATTCGGTTGCTTCGCGGGTAGTCATGCCCATAGTTTTAGCCGATAGCGCATCGGTGATTTCAATACCAAGTGCAGAAAATACACGTTTTTCAGCTTGTTTCCAGAAAGGCTCTGAGTCAATCAGCAGCCCATCCATATCAAAAATAACAGCTTGCATTTAGTGAGTCCGAGGTATCGGCTGTTTATGGTAGAGCTTGATCCAGTTGGCAAAACCTATCATTGCCAGCACGGTGTAGATTGAGAATAACACCACGGTGGCATAGTAACCCGTTTGGAAATACAACACGACGGATGCCGCATCAATAATGATCCAATAAAACCAGTTTTGCAGCACTTTTCTGGCCATCAACCAGGTATTCATTACAGAAAAGACGGTAATGCTGGCATCAAGGTAGGGACGTTGTGAGGCTTCATTCTTGTCCAGATAATAAGCCAGCAGAAAGCTGATGATGGTGCCTGATACAACAAATAGTAAGTTGGCATTAAATGACCAGTTGTGAATTACCAGCTCATCATTATTTTGCTGATGTCGCCGCCACAAAACGAAGCCATATACTGCCATGCCCATATAATAAAAATTGAGCAAAGCTTGCATAGGGAGCTGACCTTCCCAAAATAACACGGTATAGATCAGCGTACTGATAAACGCCATGGGCCAACACCATTGGGATTCCCGAGCCGCCAGAATGACATAAGCCATACCCAGCAAGGCAGCAAATACTTCCCAGCCCGATAACGCCAGCAGGCCATTAATCATGGCATCTATCATGAGTCTTTTCGCCTAATCTTCAACGTGGTAACGATCGTTTCCGATCATTTTCAATACAAATACACTGTGTGGTAACTGTTCAAAAACAGCTTCAATCTCGGCATCCATGGCATCCATGACATCACGGTATTCACCAAAGATTTGTGTGCTCAGATTATTCCGTGAAATATTCAGCTTTGGATTGTCTTCCAGCTTTTTAATAAATGCCAGAATAGGCTCGACAAATTGCTCGGTGAGTGGGTAGAGACTGATATCAACAGAAACACGCATATATGATTCCTTAAAAAAATAAAAAGAGGGCTTAGATAAGCCCTCTAGTCTGATTAGTAGTCGTAGCTAAGCGTTAGACCAACAACTCTTGGATCACCGTATTGGGTGTAGGTTTCTTCAGCATAAGATTTTGATGGGTCAATACCAAAGTAAAAGCCACGAGTGTAGTAGTCTTTATCGAATAAGTTACGTCCCCATAAGGTGACTTTCCATTGATCCTTTTTGTATTCGACACTGGCATTGTATAGAACATAAGAGTGTGATTTTGCATTGTGGCTGTTTGAGTAGTAAAACTCATCTTTACCTTCCATATTCGCTTTAAAAGTCCAGCCTGGAGCAAAGTAATACTCCCCTCCCAGATTAAATTGGTAGGCAGGTGCGTGGGCAATTCTGCGACCGCTTAGTTTAGTGCCTTCTTCTAATAACCTGGGATTTTCATAATCTTCAAGTTTTGCATCCAAAAGCCCTAGAGAAGCAATCACACGATATTTTTCGTTAATGGACCAGTCTAACTCTGCCTCAAGACCGATGTTTCTAACTCTGTCAGCATTCACAAAATAATCAACAAAGTCGGTACCACTGCCAGATGTCTTCGGTACTCGAATCGAGCTTTTTATTTGGGCATCGCTTCTACGTGTATAGAAGGCTGTAATAGAAGTGATAAGGTCTCCATCAAGCCAAAAAGATTTTAAACCAGCTTCAAGGTTCCATAATGATTCAGTATCAAAAGAACGTAGATCATCGCTGATTCTAGGTTCGACGTTTATACCTCCAGCTTTGTAACCTCGAGATAAAGTCGTGAAGGCCATGTGATCCTCATTAAGATGATATTCAAGACCTAACTTTCCACCAAACATCCAGTCGTTTGGATCATCTTTAAGTCCTGCAGAATCTTTATAGTCTGCATCCCAATACTCAGCGCGTAACCCGCTAATTAGTTTGAGATCTTCTGTCAGAGCAGTATCCAATTGACCATATACAGAGGTGTTTAGCGTTTTATAGGCATTTTTTGTGACAAATCCTGTTACAGCATCACTATTAATAGCATTTGAATAATAAGTACGATCCAAGTTCTGACGTTGTTCTGAAATATATAGTCCAACTGTCCAATCCGTAGTATCAGCAAAAATACGTCCATTCTCATTTGATAATGCACGGAATTCTAAAGCGGTGTTTTCACGTTTACGTTTGTATTGATCAAAACCACTATAAGGACATGTGAACGCATCGTTAGAATCATCGGAATCTATACAAGTGGCATCAACTGGAAATTGAGATTTATACGACCAGTCATCATCGTAACTGTATTCAAGATTTGACTTTGAATAGCTAAGACTAGATTGTAATTGGACTCTGTCATTCGCTCGGTAGTCGGTCTTTAAAGCAAATGCATTAGTATTTTGAGCATCTTTACCGGGTTGGTCAGACAGGCTATTACGGCTGTTATCAAGCGTGAATGCATCGTAACCATTGTCTATATTTAGATGTAATACATTAAGATCAATAGTCAGGTCATCAGTGGCAAGCCATTTTAGGTGGCCTCTGGCAGTGATTTCATCACGGTTTTGGGTATTATCTCTACCTAAAAAGTCGTTATCCATGTAGCCATCAGACTTATAGCTATGAACAGAAAAACGACCAAGTAAAGTATTATCAATTAACGGGCCTCCAACAGCGATGCCTTCAGCATGAGTATTATAAGTGGCTAAAGTTGATTCAAACTTCATAGCAAGATCATTTGTCGGTTCAGTACTTTTCAAGTTGATGGTGCCGGCCATTCCATTTGCACCATAACGTGTGCCTTGAGGACCACGCAAAATCTCGACTGACTCAATATCAAATAGAGTTGCTGCACCACCACTTCGGCTAAAGTCGATGCCATCGACATACAAACCTACCGAAGGGTTGAGTGGGGCTTGGAACTCACTCCGTTCACCAATGCCACGAATCTGGAAAAATTGACCTCTTGATGCACCGCTGGAGAAGTTGACGTTAGGAGCAAGATTAATCACGTCCTCAATATGCTGAGCACCACGAGATTCAATAGTGTCTTCATCAATCGTGGTTAAACTTATCGGTGTGTCATGTGCATCGTTAGGACGAAAATCAGCACTGACGATCATTGATGGTAAGTCAGCAGGGGTGACTTCCGCTAAGGCCACTGGCGATGACATAGCCGTTGAAACCGCTATGGCAAGTGTTTTTACTTTCATGGTTATCCTTTTTTGAATCAAAAAGGACAGGGGAATAAATCGAGAGACACCAATGCGGTGTAGATGAAGATCTATTTCAGCCTGTCCCTACGCCAGTATTAACTGGATCAGGTTCATCGGGTCCGCTCTTTAAACGAGCATCTCAGGCTTTCGCCACCCCGAGGCATCATTCCTTATATTTCTGCAGTCACATCCTGTGAATAGTCATTATTCTATTGTAATTACACTCTTTTTTCTAGCAAGAAACTTATCACGGTATTTATTTGGCAGGTTTGATACTGGCTCTGCACTGAGGGCATACACGTAGACGGCTGTTGATACGTTGCGTGGCGATTAAATCTTGTTGTGTTTCATAACAACGAGGGCAATAGAATACCGACTCCTGACCACGACGATAACAACCAGAAGGTGCATCAAATTCAGGTTTAGCGAGATATTCACCCGATAATAATGTATCGGGTAAAACAGTCACTAATTGCTCAATTTCAGACTTCAGTTCAGTCAGTAAATAGTGATGCTCCGCGGGAATAATGTTTTCAAGCTGCTTTATTAGCTGTCGTATTTTGGTATGGGAAGGTGTTGTGTTCATTGATGATCCCAGTGAAAGTGAACTAAACAGATTATCTTGCCAGATTTAAAGACTGATGGCTTTTTCAACAGTCTTTTTATCAAGATGAGCCGCAAAAAATTCGATAAAGGCATACATATAACTTCGAAGATAACTGCCTTTACGAATGCCCATGTGGGTAACACTTGGTGGAAACAAATGTCTGGCATCCAGTGCCTGCAGAGGTGCATCTTTGTCAGGATCAAATGCCATGCTGGCGATAATCCCAATCCCCATTTCTAACTCAACGTAGGTTTTGATGACGTCGGCATCTGTCGCCGTAAAAATAACGTTAGGATGTAAGCCTTTTTCAATAAAGGCCTGATCTTGTTTGGCACGGCCAGTAAAGCCCATCACATAAGTCAGAATTTCATATTGCGCGATATCTTCCAGACGTAACTTTTTCACAGACAATAACGGGTGTTCAGGCGGAACAACAACACAACGATTCCATTCATAACAAGGCAGAATAGCCAATGATTCGAATTGAGCAAGCCCCTCTGTTGCAATGGCCAAATCGATTTTGCCTGTCGCTGCCATTTCGCCGACTTCGGTCGGCGTGCCTTGCACCATATTTAAATGAATATTCGGGTAGTGTTCTGAGAATTTTTTAATGGCACTAGGTAAGGCATAACGAGCTTGGGTATGTGTTGTGCCAATCGATAAAGTACCAGAGTGCTCGGTTTTACTATCCGCCACCAACTGACGAATATTGTCGACATCCTGCAAGACTCTTTCAGCCATCTCGATGACCGACTGACCAATTGGAGTAATGCCTGTTAGTCGTTTGCCATGACGTTCGAATATCTGTAATCCAAGCTCATCTTCCAATAACTGTACCTGGTTACTGACACCGGGTTGTGAGGCGTGTAATGCATTTGCTGCAGCAGAAATACTCAGATCCCTTCTGGCAATTTCTCGGACGTATTTTAGTTGTTGAAGCTTCATCTATATATGATTTAGTTATAAAGATAGTCAATAATATTCATTGATAGAATATTACTCTTTGGTAAACTTGTCAGCATTTTCGTAATATACAAGGCGTAAAACAAATGGAATGGGGCTTTCTTCTTGCTGGACTATTTGTCGGCATCATGGTCGGCATGACCGGTGTGGGAGGCGGGTCTTTAATGACACCCATACTCATTTTTATTTTTCATGTGCAACCAGCTATTGCTGTTGGTACGGATTTATTATTTGCAGCGATCACCAAAGCAGGTGGTATCTGGTCTTACTGGCGTCATGGTGTCGTCAAGTGGCATATCGTATGGCGTCTGGCTGCGGGCAGTATCCCCGCAACACTGGCGACTTTATGGTTTATGAATGCAACAGGAATGCATGATGGCAACCACAATGAAGTGATTACTAAAGCGCTCGGGGTAGCGTTGATTTTGACCTCTAGCGCGTTATTACTAAAAGCACCTTTAGGCAAATTATTGCGTTCACAGGAAAGCCATCCTGTAGTGAGTGCGCTTTATGATATTCGTGAAAATGAATTAAATAAGGCCATGATTACGGTGGTAACCGGGGCATTGCTTGGTGTAATGGTCACGTTATCATCGGTGGGGGCCGGGGCGCTTGGTGCGGTGATTTTGCTGTTTTTGTATCCACGTCTGAAAGGGGTGGAAATTGTGGCGACGGATATTGCTCATGCAGTGCCACTGACATTTGTGGCTGGTCTCGGGCATTCAGCCGTGGGTACGGTAGACTGGTCATTATTAATGTATTTATTAGCTGGATCATTACCAGGCATCTTTATTGGTACGCATCTGGGAGTCCGTATTTCGGATAAAATCATGCGTCCGTTACTGGCCGTCATACTTGTATTGGTGGGGATAAAATGTCTGATATAAAGCAAGTCGATTTAACCCTGTTTGGCTGCCCGATGCACTATATCAAAGCCAGGGAAGCCGTGCAGAAACTGGCATTAGAACAATCAATTGATCTACTGGTGAATACTGGTGATGCCGTGGATGAAGTATTCAACAGCTTAACCCAGGATGGGCAGCAGTGTGAGATCACCTCAACAGAGGGATTAACCACAACAATTCGTGTGAGAAGAAAACAATGAGTGAAATAAAACCGGCTCTAGCCGCCAAAATAGATGCTGTGATCGCAGTGTTAAAAGATATTGAACAGAATTATCTCCCTGCCACGCTGGCAACTAGCTTCGGTGCGGAAGATATGGTGCTGATGGATTTAATCTGCAAACATGCACCGGGCATCGACATTTTCACTCTTGATACTGGGCGTTTGCCAAAAGAGACGTATGAGCTGATGCAAACGTTGAATAAACACTACGATAAAAAAGTCGACGTGTTTTTCCCAAACACCGCCGATGTTGAATTATTTGTCACCAATAATGGACCAAATGCGTTTTACGATAGTGTTGAGTTAAGAAAACAATGTTGTGGTATCAGAAAAGTGGTGCCGTTGAATCGCGCTTTATCTGGCAAAAAAGCCTGGATTACCGGCATGCGCCGTTCGCAGTCGGTCACTCGTGCTGAGTTACCTGTGTCTGAGTGGGATGACGATCATGGCTTACAGAAATTCAGTCCTTTAACAGACTGGTCAAATGGCAATGTTTGGGCTTATTTAAGAGCTAATGATGTGCCTTATAACAAATTACACGATGAAGGTTACGCCAGTATTGGCTGTGCGCCTTGTACGCGAGCTATCACCATGGGCGAAGATATTCGTGCCGGACGCTGGTGGTGGGAAGATCCAGAAAATAAAGAATGCGGCTTGCATGTCAAATCTAACTAACGAGAAAGATAATGACTGAAAAACAATTAACACACTTAAAGCAGTTGGAAGCAGAAAGCATCCATATTATGCGTGAGGTGGCTGCTGAGTTTGAGAATCCAGTAATGCTGTATTCAATTGGTAAAGACTCAGCCGTCATGTTGCACTTAGCGATGAAAGCTTTCGCGCCGGGTAAACCCCCATTTCCATTGATGCATATTGATACCACATGGAAATTTAAGGAAATGATCAAGTTCCGTGATGACCGGGCAAAAGAACTGGGTTTGGAACTGTTGGTTCACACCAATGAAGAAGGGCGTGCAGCGGGTATTAATCCATTCGATCATCCTCGTTATACCGACATTATGAAAACTGATGCCTTAAAACAAGCGCTGGATAAATACGGTTTTGATGCTGCATTCGGTGGGGCGCGTCGTGATGAAGAAAAGTCACGTGCTAAAGAGCGTGTTTATTCATTCCGTGATAAGAACCATCGTTGGGACCCAAAAGCGCAACGACCGGAACTCTGGAATATCTATAACAGTAAAGTCAATAAAGGTGAAAGCATTCGTGTTTTCCCTCTGTCAAACTGGACTGAGCTGGATATCTGGCAATACATTTATCTGGAACAAATTCCCATTGTGCCGCTTTATTATGCTGCTGAACGTCCGGTTGTTGACTACAACGGTCTGACCATCATGGTCGATGATGATCGTATGCGTATTCCTGAAGGGCAGGAGCCACGCATGGAGAAAGTACGTTTCCGTACTTTAGGTTGTTATCCGTTAACGGGCGCAGTGAAATCATCAGCAGACACCTTGCCTGAAATTATTCAGGAAATGTTGCTGACCACGACATCTGAGCGTCAGGGTCGTGCGATTGACCATGACCAAGCGGGTTCTATGGAGAAGAAAAAACAAGAGGGTTATTTCTAGATGACTACTGAATCAAGTTCATATCAATCAGATAGCCTGATTGCCACAGATATTGAAGCGTATCTTAAGCAGCATGAAAACAAAGAAATGTTACGTTTCTTAACATGCGGTAATGTGGATGATGGTAAAAGTACGCTGATTGGCCGTCTTTTACATGACTCGAAAATGATCTATGAAGATCAACTGGAAGCCGTCACACGTGATAGTGCCAAGTCAGGCACTACGGGTGAACAGGTGGATTTAGCTTTATTGGTAGATGGTTTACAGGCCGAGCGTGAGCAAGGCATTACCATTGACGTTGCTTACCGTTATTTTTCTACCACCAAACGTAAATTTATCATCGCCGACACACCGGGGCATGAGCAGTACACGCGTAATATGGCAACAGGGGCATCCAGCTGTCAGTTGGCGGTTATCCTGATTGATGCACGTTATGGGGTTCAAACACAGACGCGCAGACATAGTTTTATTGCCTCATTGCTAGGCATTAAACACGTGGTTGTGGCCATCAATAAAATGGATTTGATGGATTATAGTCAGGAAGTGTTTGATAACATCCGTCACGACTACACTGAGTTCTCACGTGAGTTAGAACTGGAAGATATTCACTTTGTGCCGATGTCTGCGCTGGTGGGTGATAATGTCGTTAACCGCAGTGAAAAGATGGACTGGTATCAAGGACAAACCTTGATGGAAATTCTGGAAACCGTCAATGTTGATAAAGATCCCAACTTCGATGATATGCGTTTCCCTGTGCAGTTTGTGAATCGTCCAAACCTGAACTTCCGTGGTTATTGTGGCACTCTGGCATCGGGTATTTTGAAGCCGGGTGATGAAGTGACAGTGTTGCCGTCAGGTAAAGAAAGTAAAGTAAAAGCGCTTGTCACTTACGATGGTGACTTGGATCATGCTGTGCCGGGTGAAGCCATTACTGTCACATTAGAAAATGAAATTGATGTCAGCCGCGGCGATATGCTTGTTCATAGCAATCATCATCAACCGCATGTATCAAGCCAGTTTAAAGCGATGGTTGTGTGGATGACCGAGCAACCGTTAGTGTCAAACAAGCAGTACAGCATTAAAGTCGGTGTCAGTGATGCGGGTGGTTCCTTAACTGGGATTGACTATCAAATTGATGTGAATACGCTGGAGCATAATAAAGTCAGCGAACTCAAACTCAATGAAATTGGTTTGTGTGAATTTTCACTGAATAAACCGGTTGTGTTTGATTCATATAAACGCAATCGTACTACTGGTGCCTTCATCATTATTGATCGTCTGACGAATGTGACCATTGGTGCCGGTATGATTACGGATGCCGTTTCAGGTAGTCATGAAGTCTTGGCTGCAGGTGAGTTTTCTGCTTTTGAATTAGAGTTGAATGCACTGATTCGTAAACATTTCCCTCACTGGGATGCCAAAGATTTGAGTCAACTTCTCAAATAAAAAACGATGTCATTACAGAAAAGCCAGTCAGTGTTTCGCTGACTGGCTTTTTTTATGTCCGTTAAAATATGTAAATCGTTTTTATCGATTAATTAAAACATAATAAACAATTATACAAATCGTTTTAAGCTGGATAGACTTTGTTGTGTGCAATGAATTTGCTCAACATAATTAGCAGCAGCAAGGAATAAATGATGACTAAAAAAGTTTTGACGACATCAGCAGGAGCCCCTGTCTCTGATGATAATAACAGTATCAGTGTCGGACCAAGAGGACCTTTGACTTATGACAACCACTACACCTTCGAAAAATTGGCTCACTTCAACCGTGAGAGAATTCCTGAACGCGTGGTCCATGCACGTGGTACCGGGGCTTACGGAACCTTTACCCTCACCAAAAGTTTAAAAGAATTCTCCATTGCTGATTTCTTGCAAAATGAAGGTAAAAGAACGGATGTGTTTATTCGTTTCTCGACAGTAGGTGGTGGTCAGGATTCACATGATTTCGCCCGTGACCCACGTGGCTTTGCCATAAAGTTTTATACCAAGCAAGGTAACTACGATATGGTGGGGAATAATACTCCAGTGTTTTTCTTGCGTGATCCAAGTAAGTTTCCGGACTTTATTCACTCACAGAAAAAGAATCCGCGTACCAACTTGCCAGATCCTCGCATGGCTTATGAGTTCTGGGCTAATTATCCTCAGGCCTTACATCAGGTGACTATTTTGATGTCCGATCGGGGGATTCCAGCTTCATACAGAAATATGAATGGCTATAGCTCTCATACTTATAGCTTCTGGAATGAAAAGGGCGAACGGTTTTGGTTTAAGTGGCACTTTAAAACTAATCAGGGTATTAAAACGCTGCGAGCAGAAGAAGCGACAGTAGCGGACCCTCATGGGGCGCAACAGGATTTGGTGGAAGCCATTGACCGTGGTGATTTCCCAAGCTGGACCGCAAAAGTGCAGATCATGACGGAACAGCAAGCGCGTGATGCGGAGGTTAATCCGTTTGATTTAACCAAAGTATGGCCGCATGATGAATTTCCACTGATTGAGGTAGGTCAGTTAGAGTTAAACCGTAACGTAGATAATTATTTTGCTGAAACCGAGCAAGCGGCTTTTGCACCAAGTAACTTTGTGCCGGGTATTGGTTCATCACCTGACAAAATGTTGCAAGGAAGGCTGTTAGCGTATCAGGATGCTCATCGTTATCGAGTGGGGGTGAACTACAATCAGTTACCTGTTAATGCGGCAAAATGTCCGGTCAATCATTATCAGCGTGATGGGGCTATGGCGGGCTTGTGCCCGGCGGGTGGACATCATCATCAGACAAGTGGTGCAAACTTTTATCCGAATGATCGTGATGATGGTCCGGCACCGGATCAAGCTGTGGCAGAACCTCCGATGCCTGTTGAAGCGGGAGCCTGGTTGGATCGCTTTGATACTGATGAAGAGGATCATTACACACAAGCGGGCAATTTGTTCCGTATTATGAGTGACGATCAAAAACAGCAATTAGCAAATAATATTGCTGGTGGACTTGGGCAGTGTGATGCCTCTGTTCAACAACGTATGTTAGCTCAGTTTGAAAAGGCTGATGCGGACTATGCTGCCAGAGTAGCGGCTGCACTAAAGGCTTAAAGAGTCTCAAAATAAAGGGGCGTTAAATACGCCCCTTTATTTATTGGATAAGTTGCTTGATGCTGCTTAGTTGTTCACGCCAGATGATTTGTTTTTTCTCTAAAGACAGAGCCGCATTAGCAGGACTGGTGGATGGCAGCCGAGATGTCGTGATGTTCTGCCATGGTTTTTCTAAGCTCGCCTGAACGTATTTCATATAAATTTGTTCTGCTTTAGCACCATTAAAAAACACAGCCTGAATATTGGGATGAGCCTGAAAAAAGGCATTAAAGTCGTTGGCTTCAATAGAGTCAGGCGCAATATTGCTATCCAGACTGCCTGATCTGTCGCAGGCCTTTAACACATCCCACACTGCTACGCGTTGTTGCGTCAGCAGTTCACAACGTTGCTGATATGGCCGGCTTTTTTCAATAGCAAACAGACTTTGCATAATTGACCAGAAAGCATTGCGTGGATGAGCATAATATTGCTGTTGCCGAAGTGATTCTAATCCTGGCATAGAACCTAGAATGAGAATTTCTGCTGAAGGCTTGGCGATCGGTGGAAAGCTGTAACAGCGAGATTCATTAGCTGACATTATTGATATAACTGACCCTTGTAGCGTATCCAGCCATGAGGATGTTTATTGTCAGGATCATGATGAGTCCAATGAATGACACCGCCTTTGTCATTCCACTCATATTCACCAAAAACATGTACTTCATCGCCGACTTTCAGAGCGTCAATACGTGGTGCCAGATCAATATTATGAGCAATCAGGACCGTCAGCTTATCCGGCAGGGTGATAATAAAACGCTGATGACGACTGCCTTTAGTATCGTCTGGGAGAATACGACTAACGACGCCACTGACTTCAACCAGAACATCACTTTTTTGCTGTTGGTAAAGTGACGAAATCGATGTGGCTTCAGGACTGTTAACATTTTTATTGTGTGGCTGATAATGACTGGCTCCCCAAATCAGAAAGCCAAAAGCGATCACTAGCCATAAACGTTGTTTTTGTCGACTTGCTTTAGACATGCAAGATTTCCTGATCAAAAAATGTGTTCAGTATAACCAGTTTTACAGTGAATTAGAGAAAGCAGTGAGAACAGCAAAACAGATTGACTCAGGAGTGATTAAAACTGAGATTCGCCCGTTAAGTGACGCGCACAATTAAAACTGACAGCAATCACTAGCGATAAAACGATATTTTATGGTCGGATTAAACCTTAGAGATGACGGGGTATTAGTCAATTAACTAATATAGATATTGGTATTTATAATTTCCTGTTATATATCGCCAGCGTTATAATAGCGAGTCCGGTATTAAGAGTTTAGAGAGCTTAAATGTATCAATACGATAAGTATGATCAAACGATGGTTGAGCAGCGGGTCGCACAGTTCCGTGATCAAACACGTCGTTTCTTGGCGGGTGAGCTGACCGAAGAGCAGTTCCGTCCTTTACGACTGATGAATGGTTTATATATTCAGATACATGCACCTATGTTGCGTGTTGCTATTCCTTATGGACTGATGTCATCCAAACAAGTTCGTAAAATCGCGGAAGTCTCACGCCGTTACGATAAAGGGTTTGTTCACTTCACTACGCGTCAGAATTTCCAAATGAACTGGCCGAAGTTAGAAGATGTGCCAGATATCCTTGCTGAACTGGCTACTGTACAGATGCATGCTATTCAAAGTAGTGGTAACTGTATTCGTAATACAACGTCTGATCAGTTTGCGGGTATCAATGCCAATGAGATTGAAGATCCACGTCCATGGGCAGAAATTATTCGTCAATGGTCAACCTTTCATCCAGAGTTTGCCTATTTACCGCGTAAATTCAAAATTGCGGTCATCGGTTCTGAAGAAGATCGTGCTGCGACAAAACTACATGATATCGGCTTACATTTAGTCAAAAATCATGAAGGTGAAATTGGTTTTGAAGTGTTAGTTGGCGGTGGTTTGGGACGTACTCCAATCATTGGTCAGCAAATCAGACCGTTCCTTGAGAAAAAGGATCTGCTGTCTTATCTGGAAGCTATCTTGCGTGTTTATAACCGACTGGGCCGTCGTGATAATAAATACAAAGCCCGTATCAAGATTACTGTTCGTGAACATGGTATTAATCATATTCGTGAATTGGTTGAAGCTGAGTGGGTGCAAATTCGTGACCAGCTTGAGTTGAATCAGAAAGAAATTGACCGTGTTAAGTCTTATTTCACTGAACCTGAATATGAAGCTGACGCAGCAGCAGATGAAAGCTATGAAAAAGCACTGGCTGAAGATAAGGCGTTTGCACGCTGGGCTAAACAAAATACGTTTGCTCACAAACAACCCGGTTATCGTGCCGTTTATGTCTCACTGAAAGCGCCCGGTATTGCGCCTGGTGATGTCACATCTGACCAGCTTGAAGTGATTGCCGATCTGGCTGATGAGTTCAGTTTGGGTGAAGTTCGCTCAACTCATACCCAAAATCTGGTTTTTGCTGATGTAAAACAAGCAGATTTGTATGCGTTATGGTTAAGACTCGAAGCAGATAATCTGGCAACACCAAATATTAATACGCTCACTGACATTATTTGTTGCCCAGGCCTGGATTATTGCGGTCTGGCGAATGCTAAATCAATTCCTCTATCGAAACAGATCGCGGAACGGTTTGGAGATCTGGATTATCTATACGATTTAGGTGACATCAAGATCAAGTTCTCAGGCTGCATGAATGGATGTGCTCATCAAAGTGTTGGTCATATCGGTATCCTGGGTGTCGATAAGAAAGGTGAAGAGTGGTATCAATTCACGCTTGGTGGCAGCTCAGAAGCTGATGCATCATTAGGTGAACGTTTAGGTAAGGCTATTCCTAAAGAAGAAGTCGTTGATACTGTGGGTCATTTACTGGATGCTTATGTCGACTTACGTCATGAGGATGAGTCATTCCTGGCCACTGTCCGTCGTTTAGGTATTGATCCATTCAAGGAGCGTGTATATGCAGATAATTAAAGATCGTGAAATCGTCGAAGATAATTGGACACATCTGGATGATGATGCAGATCTGGTTGCTGGCAATATTACCGTCTCCTTAGCTCGTTGGCAGGAACAACATGAAACACTGGTCAAGCATGAAGGTGAACTGGGTTTACGTTTAAGTGGTGATGATCCTTTGGAAGAAGTCGTTCCGGATTTGATTCATTTTTCGTTAATTGTGTTGGTTTTCCCTGCGTTTACGGACGGACGCTGTTATTCCTTCGCTCGCTTACTACGTGAGCGCTATGGCTTTAAAGCTGAAATCCGTGCACAAGGTGATGTATTACATGATCAGCTGTTTTATATGTCACAGTGCGGAATTAATAGTTTTGAACTGGCGAATCCAAATCGCATCGACAAGGCGTTGACTGCTTTTGATGACTTTAGTGAAAGTTATCAAGCCACAGTGTTGCGTCCTGAACCGCTCTATCGTCGTCGTTAGGTTTCAGTTCTCGTCTATATGGCTGTATATGCGATTGGTGATGTTCAGGGCTGTTACGATGAGTTAATCAAAATGCTGGATCGAATTCAGTTCGATCCAGCAGATGATCAGATATGGTTGGCTGGTGATCTTGTCAACCGAGGGCCTAAATCCGCTGAAGTATTGAGATTGGCAAAACAGCTGGGCAATAGTTGTGTTGCCGTTTTAGGAAATCACGACCTGCATTTACTGGCTAATGCGGCTGGTGTGGTTGAGTATCAACACCATCTGGACACGATTGAGCAAATCCTCTCAGCACCTGACAGAGATGAGCTTATCGGTTGGTTAAGACAACAGCCCTTGTTTTATCACGATCCCGCTATTGATTTTAGTATGGTACATGCGGGTATTCCGGCCGAATGGTCAGTAAAGGAATCACTGGCGCGAGCGGCAGAAGTTGAAACCGTTTTAAAGAGTGATAACTGGCGCGATTTTTTTCAGCATATGTATGGTAATAAACCTAAACGCTGGACACCGGAGCTCAGAGGTTGGGACAGATTACGCTTCATTACCAATTGTTTTACCCGGCTGCGTTATTGCCATGAAGATGGCCGAATCGCCTTAAAGTTTAAAGGGGCACCGGAAGATAAACCGTTGCATCAACGTCCCTGGTTTGAAATGCCCAATCGGCTAACAGCCAATGACCGTATTGTTTTTGGGCATTGGTCTACCCTGGGGGTGGGTCGTTATGGCAATGTGTTTTCATTAGACAGTGGCGCTGTGTGGGGAGAAACACTAACAGCAGTCCGGATTGACCAAGAGCCATATGAGTGGATAACGGTTGAAGCTGATGCGGCTAGTTTACCTTTCCCTAAAAAAAAGTCGGATAAAAAGCGGAGACGTTGGCTGTAGGTATTGGTTCGCCACTGCTCTGTGAAAATGAGTACAATATATTTCATATTGATTAATTTCGGGATTAAAAATAATGAGTGATGTCACGAGCTATTCCGCTGACGTATTTGCGAAAGGCGAGGAGATGGGGACTGACACTCACCTTTTCAGCGTTGCTAAGGCAGCCACTGGAGTGATTGAAATGGTTAATGGTTTAAAACAAATTGAGGCTGGCAAATAAATGGCCACGGGATTACCCAGAACAAAAGCACGCCGAGCGGCTGTACAAGCGCTCTATCAGGCTCAAGTCAATGGTGAAGCACCACAAAAAGATACACTTGAGTTTGTTACCGCCGAATATGCTGACAAGATTGATAAGAAATATTTTGTGACGTTAATCGATGGTACGCTCAAGTATCAGGGCGAAATTGACGCTGAGCTCACCAAAGTGATTGATCGTGACCTGGACAAAATTGACCCTGTTGAAGTGTCGGTTTTACGTTTAGCCGTGTTTGAATTTATGCATTTGCCGGAAATACCTTACCGCGTTGTGCTCAATGAAGCTGTTGAATTAGCCAAATCATTTGGTGGTGAACAAGGCCATAAATACGTCAACGGTGTATTAGATAAAATGGGCGCGCGTCTGCGCACGCATGAACATCAGGCAGCAAAAGCTGCACGTCAAAAGAAATAATTAAGCTCAAGGCCTGAATCCTGCAGGATTCAGGCCTTGATTACTATAAGGTTTCTGTGTGGCTTTAAACGAGTTCTCTCTGATAAAACAGTATTTTGCTGATGCAACGCAAAAACGCCAGGATGTCATTGTTGATATTGGAGATGATTGTGCTGTCTTGTCCTGTCCTGAAGACAGTGATATTGCTATTTCCATTGATACCTTAGTTTCAGGCGTTCATTTTTTTGCCGATGTAGATCCGTTTACACTGGGTCATAAATCACTTGCTGTGGGCTTAAGTGATTTGGCAGCGATGGGAGCAACACCAGCCTGGTTTACACTCGCGTTAACATTACCTGAACTGGATGAAAACTGGTTATCGGCTTTTGCTGAAGGCATGGCTGCATTAGCTAGCCAGCATAATATTCAACTTGTGGGCGGTGATACCACGAAAGGGCCTCTGACCATCAGTATTCAGGTTCATGGGCTGGTGAAAAAAGGCACGCAGCTACGACGCAGTCAAGCAAAGTTATCCGATAAGATTTATGTCAGCGGAACACTGGGTGATGCCGGGGCAGCTTTACAAAAACGTCTATCATCATGGCAACCCTCAGAACTGACAGAACAAGATTGGCTATTCCTCAATAAACGGCTTGAGCAACCAAGCCCAAGACTGGCGATTTCACAAAAAATCTTACCTTTTACTCACGCAGCAATTGATATTTCTGACGGTTTATTAGCTGATCTTGGTCATATTCTGGAGACGAGTGGTAAGGGAGCCAGAATTAATCTCGATGCTATTCCCTTATCTTCCAGCCTACAAAAAATCGATAGACAACAAGCGCTAAAATTAGCACTGAGTTCAGGTGATGATTATGAACTCTGCTTTACTGTGGCGGCAGATCAGGTGGCTGCCGTTGAAGCATTAAATCTGGATATTCAACAAATTGGCGAAATTATCGATGAACAGACCATTGTTCTGCTCGATGAAGATGGAAAACCCTCCATATTAGATATCACTAGCAAAGGATATGACCATTTTGCCTAAAGTGACCTTTAAACAATTATTAGAAAGACCAACGGCATTTTTAGCTTATGGGTTTGGTTCAGGTCTTGCACCTAAGGCGCCCGGGACATTTGGCACTTTGGCGGCTATCCCTGTTTTCTATTTGATGCAGTCCTTACCTATGGCGAGTTATCTCTTGCTGACGGTTGTATTTTTTTTCCTAGGCATCTGGTTTTGTCAGAAAACAGTCGACTGGTTACAACAGGATGATCCTTCCGCTATTGTCTGGGATGAAATTGTTGGGTTTCTCATCACTATGATTGCAGCCCCGAGTGGCTGGTTATGGATTTTGTTGGGATTCGTTCTATTCCGGGTATTCGATATTTTGAAACCCTGGCCAGTCAGTCTGGCTGATAAAAGACTGCATGGCGGTTTTGGTGTGATGTTAGATGATGTTATCGCCGGATTATACGCTTTGCTGATACTTCAGCTTATTGCGTATTTTGTCTAATCCGACGATAACCAATATTTATCTTTCTCTACAGGATAGAAGCGGCATCAATCGAGTGATTTTGTGTACCGTGATGGGCAATTTTTAAAGCCCCAAGGGTAGAAGCAATTCTGCCGGTTTCTTGCCAATCTTTACCATGCAAAATACCGTGTAACAAGCCAGCACGATAAGCATCACCACAACCTGTTGGGTCAACAACCTGAGCCGCTTTCTGACACGCAATATCAATGCGCTTACCTTCAGTATAGATGTAAGAGCCTTCGGCGCCACGAGTAATAATCAATGCCTCAACATGACGAGCGATTTCTTCTTCAGGGAGTCCGGTACGGTCCATGAATAATTGTGCTTCATAATCATTTAAGGCGATATAACTGGCTTGTTCAGCAAAGGCCATCAATTCATCACCATTAAACATCGGTAAGCCCTGACCTGGGTCGAAAATAAAAGGAATACCGGCTGATTTTAATTGTTCAGCATGTTGAATCATGCCATCACGACCATCTGGAGCAATGATAGCCAGTTTAATATCTTTGGCTTCACTGATAAGTGTTTCATGTGCCAGGTTCATGGCTCCGGGGTGGAAAGCCGTAATCTGATTATCATCCTTATCGGTGGTGATAAAGGCCTGAGCCGTGTAATGCCCTTGTTTGACATGCACATGCTCACGATTTATATTTTTAGCATCCATCCATTCGGCATAGGGTGTGAAGTCGGTGCCGACTGTTCCCATCGGTACAGGATTATCACCAAGAAGCTTCAGGTTGTAGGCGATATTGCCAGCGCAGCCACCAAATTCGCGACGTAACTCTGGCACCAGAAAGGCAACATTTAGCATATGCACCTTATCCGGCAGGATATGGTTTTTAAATTTATCAGGGAAAACCATAATATTATCAAAAGCGAAGGAGCCACATATGAGCACTGACATAGCTTAACTTTCCTTTATTTCTAAATGAGTAGGTTGGGCCTGGATACTGATTTTTCCTTGCATAAATGCTTGCAAAGTCTGCCCAATAATTTTGTAGCGCCAGCCGTGTAATAAAGCACAGTCCTGGCCTCTAACCAATGATTCAATATCTTTACGTGTAGCAACTGCAGAAGGTGTAATGGACTGTTCGTCACAACTTTTTCTCAATAATGCCATCAGGGCATCAATCAAGGCCTCTTGTTGGTTACTTAAAGCGGTAGGCCGTTTCAATACAGGCCATTGTTCTTTCGGTATTTCTTTTGCCGCTGTAATGACGTTAATTAATATCTTGCCGTAACGATCAATATCACGTGGTTCTAAACCACGAATTTTTTTCATAGCATCAACAGTTGTTGGAGAAAAGCGTGCTAAATCCAGCATAACATCGTCTTTCAATATCCAGCGACGTGGCAAATCAACCTCAATGGCTCGTTTCTCACGCCAGGCACCGAGTTCTTGCAAGATCACTAATTGCTGACTTTTTAAGCGTCCTGCGCCTTTCACTCTCAGCCAACTTTGTTGTGGATCTTCTTGATAAGTTTCTTTTGCAGTTAATGCCGCAAAGTCATCACTCAGCCACTCCACCCGACCTGTTCGGTTAAGTTCATCTACAAGTTGAAGATAGAGTTGTCGAAGATATCTGACATCATCAGCGGCATAGTCGACCTGTGCTTCTGATAGAGGTCGTTGGCGCCAGTCTGTTCTTGCCTGACCTTTATCAAGCTCAACACCGAGACATTGTTTAACCAAATTGCCATAACCTATTTGATCGCCGTAGCCTAGGACTGTTGCGGCCAATTGTGTATCAAAGACTTTGGGCGGGAGTGCATTTTTCATTAAGAAAAATAATTCTAAATCTTGTCTGGCAGCATGAAACACAATGGTGATGTTTTCAGAGTAGAACAACGCCATCAAGGGGGATAAGTCACTAATAGCCAATGGATCAACACAAGCGATGACATCATTGCTGGCAACCTGAATTAAACATAACTGCGGGAAATAGGTCTTTTCGCGATGGAATTCGGTATCCACTGCCAGCCATTCACTGTCTGCTAGCTGTTGGCAGAGTGTATTGAGACCGGCTTCTGTATTTACAAACTGAATAGTCATGCTGTGTCTTTAAAAAAGGAACACAGTATAGCCAGTTTCTTGTTCAATGCATAACCTGACCCTGATGTGTTGACACCATATCTAAAACAGCATTTACAATAATGTCAGGTTGATGAAGATGGATATCATGACCACTGTGAAAAGCAAACAAATGCTGGCTATGGGAGGTGAGTTTCCATAAGTCTTGTTGGAGATGAACCCAGATTTTTTCACGATTTTCAGCATCTTTTTGGCCTTGCCATTCACTCTGGCCACGGCTGATAACAATTAATGGCACATTTGGCAGATGTCTGAGATGTTTAACTTGTAAAGCACTTTGATAAAGTGAGGATATTTCAGTTCGAGCAGCGTTAATTGCCCGTTCTTTGAGCATAGATTGTTCGGCGTTCAGTGGCGTACCCGAAGGTTTGGGAAGAATGATGATATTTCGTTTACGATCGTAATTTTGCGGTAGCTTAATATTTAACTTTTCATACTGATTTTCATGCGAAGCGTCTACTAACACAATACCAGTCACTTCTTCAGGGTGACTAGCCGCGAATACTCGCATGTTATAGCCACCAAACGAATGTCCAACCAAAATGAATGGACCATCTAGCTTTGCTTTATGGATCAGGGTTTCTAATTCATTTGCAATACGGACACTGGTACGAGGTTGAGGTCCTGCATCACTCCAGCCATAACCCGCTCTGTCATACACACAGGTACGTGTGTGTTTGGCAATGTTATTTTGAATATCAAACCAGGCTGTGGAGTCATCACCAAGACCAGTATCGATAATAACGACGGGCTGTCCATGACCTTTGCATAGCATATGAAGTTTGTACCCACCTACATCATAACGGACGCCAGGTGCCTTAGGATATTCCCTGGCATAGGCAGAACTAAGAAATAGGCACAAAAAAATAACAGTGGATATGGAATTTACAGACATCACATGCTCCAAGATGAATCTTACCGGAGCATAGTTTTAGCGATGTGAAGTTTACGTGTAAGAAACTGTTTGCTCTTGGATTTTTTGATTGAGTTGTGTCAAATCAAATGGCCAGAAAAGTTGTTGTTTGTCTGGAAATTCGACAACCGGAATATGTACTCCGAATTCTTCAACAAGCTTATCATCATCACCGATTTCGATAGGCTTGATATCGATTGCATATGCCTGTGACGACGCGTGTAAGAGCTCTTGAGCTTGCTCACATAAGTGACAACCAGCCGTGGTATAAAGATGAATGACCATTATTTTTCTAATAAACGTGGAATCAGGTCAATAAAGTTGCAGGGCTTGTGCGTGGCATTTAACTGGTCATGGAGTATTTCATCCCAGCCAGTAATACAGGCACCTTTAGAACCGGGCAGGCAAAAAATAAATTTACCATTGGCTAGGCCTGCGATAGCTCGACTTTGAACTGTCGATGTTTTGATAACATCATAAGAACGAGCACGAAATAACTCGCCGAAGCCTTCAATTTCTTTATCGAATAATACTTTGACGGCTTCTGGAGTACCATCCCGACCGGTCAGGCCTGTTCCACCTGTAGTAATGATGACATCAATGTCGTCATTGATTAACCATTGTGAAATAACCGCCCTTATCCGGTAGGTATCATCAGCCACAATGTCACGATGACTCACGCTATGACCATCCGCTGTAGCTTTATCTTGCAGCACGTCGCCTGAGGCATCGTTGTCTTTAGTGCGTGTATCGGATATTGTCAAAATAGCAATGTTGACAGGAATAAATTCTGAGCCCATCTGGTACCTGCTTTAAAATGATATTTGCGGAACCAGTATAATGAGCAACCAGTCTACGGTCTAGAATCGATTAAAACCCTAGGAGAAAATTAGATGAAGAAAATTGTCTTGGTTTCACTGATTGCAGCGGCCTTGAGTGGCTGTGCTGCTGACGATCCTAACCAGAAAACGAAAACAGGTGCGGCGATAGGCGCTGCGGCTGGCGCTCTACTGGGTTATGCAGTCGATGACGGAGCTGGTGGTGTTCTCGCTGGCGCGGCTGTGGGTGCGCTGGCTGGTGGTGGTGTCGGACACTACATGGATAAACAGCAGCAAGAAATGGAAGCGGCTTTAGCTGATGAGCGTGCACGCAATGAATTAAAAATTCAGCAATTAGAAAATGAAACACTCAAAATTGATATTGCCAGTGAAGTGTCATTTGATTTTGACAGTGCTTCATTAAAATCGGCTTTTACACCGACACTGAATAAAGTCGCTGGTATCTTACAGCGTTATCCTAATACCATTATTCATGTAGTTGGTTATACAGACAGCGTAGGTTCAGAAAGCTACAATATGAAACTATCAGAGCGAAGAGCGCAATCTGTTGTTGATTATTTATCCTCCAGAGGCGTGTCTTCCAGTCGTTTATACGCTATTGGCAAAGGTGAAAGTGATCCGCGTGCAACTAACGATACTGAAGCTGGCCGACAATTAAATCGTCGTGTCGAATTGTTTGTTAAACCTGTTATTGAAGGACAAGAGTCTGAAGCCTATCAAACGCCGTAAAACGAAAACGGCCCATCACGCACCGATTGATCCCGATGTCATTTTCGGCCTGCATGCCGTGCAGGCCGCTCTGGAAGTACCTGTCAGCCGTGTAAAAGAAATATGGCTGGCAGCGGAAAGACAGGATAACCGTGTTGAGAATGTCCTTGCTGCGGCAAATGAGCAAGGTGTGGTTATTCACTTTTCTGAACGTGAAACCCTCGATAAGATTGCTCCTGATGTTCAGCACCAAGGCTGTGTCGCTAAATGTCGGCCTCTGGAAAGTCTGGATGAGAAAGGGTTATTCGATCTTTTAGACAATCTGAATGAGCCGCCTTTATTGTTGATTCTGGACGGTGTTCAAGACCCTCACAATCTAGGCGCATGTTTACGTACAGCTGAAGCTTCAGGAGCTCATGCTGTTATTGCTCCCAAGGATCGTGCTTCTGGCTTAACTGCAACGGCGATTAAGATATCCAGTGGCTCAGCAGAGCGCTTACCTTTTGCCCAAGTGACGAATATTGCGCGTTTGATGCGAGAGTTGCAGCAAAGAGGTGTTTGGTTAATTGGTACCTCGGGTGATAGCGAAACCAGTCTGTATCAAACCAAACTGACTGGGCCGATGGCAATCGTGCTTGGTGCTGAAGGTAAAGGTATCCGCCACTTGACTCGTGAAAATTGTGATGAAGTGGTGTTTATACCTATGCAAGGCGAAGCCGAAAGCTTGAATGTTTCAGTAGCCGCAGGCGTGTGCCTGTTTGAAGCATTTCGTCAACGCAGCTTGTGATAAGTACCTGAATTCAAGTAAAATGTCAGATTGCTTTAAATTCTGATTCGTCAGTTAAGCAAAACTCCTTGCTTTATGGCTAAGACCATAAAGCTGTTTAAACCGTGAGGAGCTCAAATGAGACATTACGAAATCGTGTTTCTGGTCCACCCTGATCAGAGTGAACAAGTGCCTGGCATGATCGAGCGTTATACCCAAACACTGACAAGCGAAGGTGGTCAAGTCCATCGTTTGGAAGATTGGGGTCGCCGTCAACTTGCATACCCAATCAATAAAGTACACAAAGCACATTATGTTCTTATGAACGTTGAATGTGGTGTTGAACAGTTGAATGAAGTAACTACTGCATTCCGTTTCAACGATGCTGTTATTCGTCATCTGGTTGTTAACATGGAAGAAGCGGTTACTGAAGCTTCACCTATGATGCAAAAAGAAGACGAGAAAAAATCAGCTTAATACTGCTGCAGACTTTTAGGAGAATTCATAATGGCACGTTTTTTTAGACGTAGAAAATTTTGTCGCTTTACTGCCGAAGGCATTAAACAAATCGATTATAAAGATGTAAATTTGTTAAAAAACTACATCACTGAAACAGGAAAAATCGTACCAAGCCGTATCACAGGTACTAAAGCGCGCTACCAGCGTCAGCTTTCAACTTGTGTGAAGCGTGCGCGTTTCCTGGCATTGTTGCCATACTGCGACATGCATAAATAATTTGTCTTGATCTAAGCACTTAAACGTATCAGTTATGCTGTTTAAAGTTATTGCCTCTTACGCTATGCAAGGTCGCTGGAAAGCGGCAGCAACAACAGCGGTGTTGTCAGCTCTGGCGATAATCTTTCCGCCACTAAACTATTTGTCTAGTGGTGTGATTTCGTTAACGACTTTGAGAATGGGCCCACGTGAAGGCGTGAGCGTTATTCTGGCAACGTTAGTTGTGTTTGCTTTGCTTGCTGGTTTCTTAGTGGGGCAGTTGTGGATTGCGGGTTTGGTTTTGCTAACCAGTTGGTTGCCGGTTTACCTGGTAACTCTGGCGCTTGGTTATACTCGTTCATTTGCATTGTCTTTATTAACGGCGAGTGGTTTAGGCATTCTGGTTGTACTGATGCTGCATCTGTTTATTCCAGATACAGCATCTTGGTGGCAACAGATGTTAAAACCATTCATCGACAATCTGAGTGAACAGCCTAGTTGGCAATTAAATGCAACACAGACCGAACAGGTGGCGATGAGATTATCTGGTTTAATGACCGGTCTGGTTGCTGCTGGTGTGTGTCTTAATGCGATTTTAGGCATCATTATCGGACGTGCCTGGCAGTCTGAACTCTATAATCCAGGAGCATTTGGTGCAGAGTTTAAACAGTTACGCTTGGGTAAAGCGCCTGCCGTTTTTACCGGGCTACTTATCATTTTGGCACTTACCTCTATTGGTAGTTATGTGCCATGGTTGATGGATTGTTTACCAGTGATGCTGGTAGTGTTTGGTGTTCAAGGTTTGGCTATCGTGCATGCGATGGTGGCGATAAAGCAAAAAAGTAAAGCATGGTTAGTGACTGTCTATGTTTTACTCGTCATTATGCTGCCACAAATGGTAATGATACTAGCCAGCCTGGGTGTATTAGATCAGTGGTTTAATTTACGTGATCGCTCTAAAAAGAGTGGTACGGGTATTTGAATAAGCAATCGATTTGATTGCGAATGAGGGTAGAACGATGCAAGTTATATTGCTAGAAAAAGTTCAAAAGCTTGGTAATCTGGGCGATGAAGTCAATGTTAAGTCTGGTTTTGGACGTAACTTCTTAGTACCTAAAGGTAAAGCGTTACCTGCAACTAAGCAAAACAGAGAAAAGTTTGAAGCACGTCGTGCGGATCTGGAAGCGGCAGCAGCTAAGTTATTAGCTGAAGCTGAAGCGCGTAAAGCGAAACTGGTTGCAGCTGGTTCTCTTAACATTATGGCTAATGCTGGTGTTGAGGGTAAACTATTCGGCTCAATCACTGCTGCAGATATCGCTGATGCATTAAATGCAGCCGGCGCTGATATTGACCGCAATGAAGTTCGCTTACCGACAGGTCCATTACGTCATACAGGCGAATACAACATTGATATTCAATTACATGCTGATGTTATTGAAGTCGTTAAAGTCAATGTAAGCTCAGAAGCTGAACTGCAAGCAAAAGCGGAAGCTGAAGAAGCGAAAAAAGCAAGAGAAGCAGCTTTAGAAGAAGCTGAAGCGATTGCAAAAGCACAAGAAGAAGCTTAATGAAAGTATGGAGGCTGGACTCTAGGTCTGGCCTCCATTTTTTATTCTCATCATCTCAATTTATGAGAATTGTGTCTTAGATATATAGAGGCTATAAACACTGTGGAAGACTTAAATTATTTCGATTCATTTAAGGATTCTGCCACTGAAGCACTGAAGGTGCCGCCTCATTCCATCGAAGCTGAGCAGTCAGTGCTTGGCGGATTAATGCTCGACAACTCTGCCTGGGAACAAGTGGCCGATCTCCTGGTTGAGCAAGATTTCTATCGTCATGACCATCAATTAATTTATCGTGCGATTGCTCAGTTAATGGAGCATTCACAGCCTGTTGACGTGATTACACTGGCTGAATGGCATGATAAGCGTGGTGAGTTAGACCAAGTTGGCGAACTGGCTTATCTGGGGATGTTGGCACGCAATACACCAAGTGCTGCGAATATTACCGCGTATGCTGAAATCGTGCGCGAACGGGCTATTCTTCGTCAATTAATCAAAGTCGGCAATAGCATTGCCAATATGGCGTTTAAGCCTGAAGGCATGAGCAAAGAAGATATGCTCGATATTGCTGAGCGCCATGTCTTTGAGATTGCTGAAAAAGGCGCAAAACGTGGTGGTGGCTTTATTCAGGTAAAAGATGTACTGAGTAAAGTGGTCGACAGAATTGACAGCCTGTTTGAGCAAGACAGTGCTATTACTGGCTTACCGACCGGATTCATTGACTTTGATGAGCAAACCTCAGGGTTGCAACCGGCCGATTTGGTGATTGTTGCTGGTCGCCCATCAATGGGTAAAACCACCTTCGCAATGAATATTGCCGAAAATGGTGCCATACACAGTAAACAACCTGTAGCGGTGTTCAGTATGGAGATGCCTGCAGATGCGTTGGCCATGCGTATGCTGTCTTCATTAGGCCGAATCGATCAGCATCGCTTACGTACGGGTAAATTAAATGATGATGATTGGCCTCGGTTAACGTCAGCGATAGCTTTACTTAATGAAGCGCCGTTATTTATCGATGACACTCCTGCATTAAGTCCAACAGAATTACGTGCGCGTGCCAGACGTCTTAAACGTGAGCATGGTCTAAGTTTAATCGTGATTGACTATCTGCAATTAATGCAGGGAAACGCCGGTAAAGCCAATGAAAACCGAGCTACTGAGATTTCTGAAATATCGCGTTCATTGAAAGCACTGGGTAAAGAACTGGAAGTACCAGTGATTGCCTTATCCCAGTTAAACCGAAGTCTGGAACAACGTCCAAATAAACGTCCGGTAATGTCTGATTTGCGTGAATCGGGTGCGATTGAGCAGGATGCGGATCTCATCGTCTTTATCTATCGGGATGAAGTCTATAATTCAGATTCACCTGATAAAGGTAAAGCCGAAATTATCATTGGTAAACAGCGTAATGGTCCTATTGGTACCGTGGCGTTAACATTCCAGGGCAAGTACACACGATTTGAGAATTTTGCCCCAAGTTATTACGAAGATCAGGATAATTATCCGAGCTACGGCGAGGAGTAACATTGACTTTCCCCACTGCGACTATTTCTATTAGTGCCCTACAGCATAACTTTGCACGGGTAAAACACTATGCAGCCAAGAGCAAGGTTATGTCGGTTATTAAAGCCGATGCCTATGGCCATGGTGTGATAGCCGTAGCAGAAGCCTTAAAGCAAAGTGATGCTTTTGCTGTGGCACGATTGTCAGAGGCGCTATCGCTTCGACATCATGGTGTGACACTCCCGATCGTTATTCTTGAAGGCGTTAATACGGCTGATGATTTTCAGCTTGCAGCAGAGTTCAATTTATCGCCAGTGATACATCTCAGTTCTCAAGTCGACTTATTGAGTTCAATCACCTTGATTCAGCCTTTGCGTTTTAATTGGATCATGGTTGATAGTGGCATGCACCGGCTTGGTATTCGACCAGAGGATATTGAAACAGCCCTTAGTCGTTTAAAAGCATCAGGCAATATGAACGATGAGTTCGGCTTGATGAGTCATTTTGCAAACTCTGATCTCGTAGGTGATATCCGTAATCAACATCAACTTGAGCATATGCAAAGCCTCAAACACAAAACCGGTTTGCCAGTCTGTTTGTCTAATTCCGCTGCTGTGCTGGCGTATCCCGAATCGCATTTGGATTGGGTGCGTCCCGGTTTGATGCTGTATGGTATTTCACCATTTGCAGATCCGAATGCTGCCGAGCATGAGTTACAGCCAGCCATGCAATTAACGACACAATTGATTTCGGTCTATGACATCAATATTGGTGAACAGGTTGGTTATGGTGGTGACTGGTCAGCTAAACAAGCTTCACTTATTGGTGTCGCCAGTATCGGTTATGGTGATGGGTATAGTCGGCATTTATCTAACCGTTCTGAAGTGGTGATTCGGGGCCAACGTTGCCCGGTGATTGGTCGTATTTCTATGGACACGATTTGTATCAATCTGACCGATTGCTCAAAGGCGAGTGTCGGCGATGAGGTGCTGTTATGGGGCCGTTCAGAATTAATGGTAGAAGAGGTGGCTGAATATGCGGGCACCATCCCTTATGAGCTTGTCACTGTGTTGAGTAAACGTGTTAACAGGGACGTTATAGATGGCTAAAGTCAAAAAGGTTTATGTCTGTAAAGAGTGTGGGGCTCAAACACCACAATGGGCGGGACGTTGTTCCGATTGTGGGGCATGGAATAGTCTTGAAGAAGAGATCTATTCCAGCGCTTCGTCCACGGCACAAGCCACAATCAGTAAGCACTCTGGTTATGCTGGAGAACAAAAAAGTGAAGTTCAGGCACTGGGAGAAGTCACTTCTGAGCAAGCCGTACGTTGGACTACGGGCTTGCCAGAACTCGACAGAGTACTCGGTGGTGGTTTAGTCACGGGCTCGGTTGTCTTGATAGGTGGCGATCCTGGGATTGGCAAGTCCACCTTATTACTACAAGCTATGGCAACAATGGCTGACAGTAGTGGGATTAGTCCACTTTATATCAGTGGTGAAGAGTCCTTACAGCAAATTCGCTTGCGTGCAGAACGGCTTCAATTGGAACAGGCACCGGTTGATCTATTAGCCGAAACCCATGCTGAGCAGATGATTCAGGTCGCAAAAAATCGTAAACCACAAGTGATGGTGATTGACTCAATACAAACGGTATTCACTGAGTTATTACAATCTGCACCAGGAACAGTGGCACAGGTACGTGAAAGTGCTGCACAGCTGGTTCGTTTTGCTAAATCCAGTGGCACGACAATGATTCTGGTAGGTCATGTCACTAAGCAAGGAGCATTAGCCGGACCTCGTGTGCTTGAACATATGGTTGATACCGTGCTTTATTTTGAAGGTGATACTTCTACACGATTCAGAATTTTGCGTGCTGTTAAAAACCGTTTTGGTGCTGTGAATGAGCTTGGTGTGTTTGGCATGACGGAATTAGGACTTAAAGAAGTCAGTAATCCATCTGCCATTTTCCTGTCTCGGGGAGATGAGTCTGTGCCAGGCAGCATTGTCACAGTGATACGAGAAGGCAGCCGACCGATGTTAGTTGAGGTGCAAGCCTTGGTTGATAGTAGTCCTCTCGGAAACCCAAGAAGGGTGACGGTGGGGCTTGAGCAAAATCGCTTAGCCATGTTGCTGGCTATTTTGCATCGACATGGTGGAATTACCTGTCATGATCAGGATGTATTTATTAACGTTGTCGGTGGTGTAAAACTGAGTGAGACTGGGGCTGACTTGGCGGTATTAGCTGCGATTATTTCCAGCCTGCGTAATAAACCACTACCCAGAGACTGGGTATTATTTGGTGAGGTCGGACTGACCGGGGAAATTCGACCTGTGCAGGCCGGCGAAGAACGCATTAAAGATGCAAATAAACATGGTTTTACTCATGCGATTGTGCCAGCAGCAAATGCGCCACGAAAAGACTTGAAGGGTATGAAGGTGCATGCGGTAAAACACTTGTCAGAAGTGATTAATATACTTCGGGATATCACTGCTTAATGCTGATCAATCAGAGCTGATAATTCCCTGTGGAGAATGGCTTCATCACCCAGATTCAGCTCAATCAGGCGTTTTAAGTGTGTGATGCTATCTAAACCGATATGTTCGCAGTCAAAACCGATCTGTTCATCATCGATATGGGCTATTACGGTTTCCATCTCGATAATGACTTGGGCATTATCCAGTAATAAGTCGAGACGACATTTATCGCCAATCTCAGATTGCCACTGTCCTGGTTTATGAACTAATAGACCTTTTAATGAAATATCAATGATTTGGCAATTGAGAAATAAATCACCATTTTCAGTGTTGATGTGGGCAACAGCATCAAAAGGTATGCGGCTGAAACGGCGTCTATCCTGAGCAGTTGAATCGGTCATAAATACCCCCTTGAATATAAACTGATACTATCATTGTTTTTGTATGAGGAATACACCATGCTTTGGGTGAAGGCATTTCATATCATTTTTGTAGTGACATGGTTTTCAGCCATGTTCTATTTGCCGCGTTTGTTTGTTTACCATGCGATGACTGAGGATCAAGCGGGTAAAGAGCGCTTTAGAATTATGGAGCGCAAACTCTACCGTGGCATTATGACGCCAAGTGCACTTTTGACTCTCATATTTGGTGTCTGGTTAGTGAGTTATTATCCGCTAGAACAAATAGCATCAATGGGTTGGTTGCATGCAAAACTGACGTTGGTATTACTGCTCTTTGCTTATCATGGTATGTGCGGATCTATGGTAAGGAAATTTGCTGCAGATAAAAATGAGCGTAGCCATACGTTTTACCGTTGGTTTAATGAGCTGCCAGTACTGGCCTTGATCGCGATTGTTATTCTGGTTGTTGTAAAACCGTTTTAATAAAAAAAGGGCTCATAAAGAGCCCTTTTTTTGAAGATTGTTGAAACGGCTTAACTTAATCAGTGTATTCAAAAATTTTCACTACACGCTGAACACCGGCAGAATTCCTAACTATATTGACGGCTTGATCCGCTTCAGCATGACTCACCATGCCCATCAAGTAAACTACACCACGTTCTGTTACCACTTTTACATGGAATGGATCCGTATTTTCATCTGTGGTCATTTTCGCTTTGATTTTGGATGTAATCCAGGCATCACTACTACGAGAAGGCAAAGCGCTCGGGGCTGCAATCGCTAACTCATTATGAATACGTCTGACTTTAGGAATCGCTTTTACTTCTGCCGTTACTTTTTGTTTTAGTGACTCGCTCGGAGTTTCACCTGTCAGTAATACAACGCCGTTATAACTGGTGACGTTAATATGACTCTGGTTATAGATTTCTTTGTTGTTATAGATGGCGTATGACGCTTTAAATTCGATCCCTTGATCATCAATCACACTACCGGTAGTACGACGATCATAGGCAACTGATGCGCCTGTCGCTGCACCTGTTGCCACAACAGGCACACATGCTTGAAGAAACAATGTGGCGGCAGGAATAACTAAGCCTAACCAAGCTGCTTTTTTGATGTTGAGCATAATGATTTTCCTTGTAATAACGCTATGTACTGACATTTTTTTAGCTAACTAAGCTGGAAAGCGTTTTTTATCCATTCAATCTGTATGGATGAGTCAGCAGGTGTTACCGCCACAACATCAAATCGATAGTGCTGATATGGTGATGATGTTGTTTGAATGTAGTGCTGCGCTGTATGAATAATTTTAGTCTGTTTTTGACTATTTACGCTTTCCAGTGCTGAACCAAATCGTGCATTCTTCCGAAACCGTACCTCGACAAAGACCAAGGTATCTTTTTCTTTCATGATTAAATCGATTTCACCTCCACGGCAATGATAGTTCTGTTGTATCAGACGCATACCATGCTTTTGTAGATAGCTGGAAACCTGTTTTTCTATTTGCTGGCCTTTTTCCTTGGCAAACATAATTATTTAATGAGCTTTAGCTCTCCTTGTTCAAATTTTGCCCACAACATTTTGCGAATGACATGTCCCTGCGAGTTGATAGATAACGTACCAGTAGCGCCTGCCATTGAGCTGGTGGGATCTCGACTTAGTTTATTAAGTTGTGGAATCAACTTATAAGCATCTACACCTAGAGCATAGAGTCGGATTGCACTGGCAAAGTTCTCCGGAGACTGATTTTTCAGTGCCTGATACACCGGATCTTCTGCGGCTAATTCTTCAAATACCCATGGAATATCACAAATAATCAAGTCATTCAGATCAATATTTTGTTGCGGATCGGACTGCCCGCTATAAACATGTGAGGTTGCCAGTAACGGTAACTGACCTGAACGATGATATTTCAGCTGTGGTACGAGCTGACGTGCTTTGAGTGGGCGAGCGACTAAAAATAAAAAATCAACGCCTTCACGACGACGTGGTTCGAAGTCGAGTGAGCGACCTAATGTGCCTTGCAAGGACTTATAACGTTGCTCACTTTCATTTAATCCCATTAATGGAATGAGTGTATCCCGAAAGTCATTTTCAGCTTCATTATAATTTGAGACTAATAACGTGGTGCCACCATCCTTCCGCCATTGATTGGTAAAGGCTGAAGCGATGCGTTGTCCCCAGTCATTATAGGGCGCGAGCACAATGCTGCGTTTGTAGCCCAATTGCTTAGCATAATTGGCAACAGCGGCAGCTTCGTCTTCTGGCGCAAGTCCAAACTGATAGAGGTTTTTATAAGCCTCAGGCCCATCAGTGCGGTTCAAAGCCAGTACCGGTACACTCAAGTTTGGGTGTGTTGCTAATGTTTCCACTGATGATTTTTGCAATGGACCGATAACCACGCCGGCGCCATCAGCAACGGCAGCATCGTATTGAGATAACACATTACTTTGCCCGCTGATCGCATCGGTTTGTATATCGTAAAAGTGCAGTTGGGCCGTTGAACCATTTACATATTGTGCGGCAATAATGGCGTCTTTAATCGCTTTAGCCGCTTCTACAAATGGCCCTGAGTTAGGCAGTAAGACGGCAATATTTTCAATATCTTTTGGGATATGCGTTCCGGCTGCCAAGGTTTTTTGATACAGCGCTGGATCAGCAGGATGATTGGGGTAGCTTCGTTTCCAGTCTTCAAGTGCGACAGCCAGTACTTCCGGGTTATCCTGATACGCTTTAATGTTGTAGGCAAGGGCAAACCAACCACTATCTTCGGCGGGTGGATAGCCTGGGTTAAACAGATCCAATGCTTGTGGCGTCATTTGCATTAATGCCTGCCAAAGCGCTTCACGGTTGTTTTTCAATGATTCAGGATCTGTCAGAATTTTTTCAAGCTTCAAATGGGTGTTGGCTTTTTCCAGCCAATTTCCAGTCAATGTATAAGCATCTGTCTTAAGCTTTAGAACATTCTTTAGATTCTGAGCGGACAAGTCTTTTTCCTGCACAGCACTGAGAGCTTCTAATGCACGCTCACCTTCACTGTTAAACAATGCGATATTGGCGCCCAGGATCGCGGCATCATAGCGTCGGCTTTTATCCAGTAAGCTGAGTTTGATTTGATCTAGTTGACTTTGGCTTAATTCAACTTGGCCTGACTGCCAATACATTTGAGCTGCTTTCAGTTGATATGCCGCTTGTTCAGCACCGTCATTTGTCGTTGCCAGTTGGGCATATTCATCTGCTGCCTGTTGGTATTGTCCGGATAACTCTGAGGCGACCGTTTCAATTTGAGCAGGCTTTGTCATGCTGACCGGTGATTGCACAGGCTGACAAGCCGTCAAGCTCAGGAGGATAATGGCGGATAACCAGAAGCTGCGTTTCAGGAACATAAGGTCATTCTATTATTAGTCATAGGAGGCATCATCTTACCTGTTCGCGTATATTACGACCACACTGTATTCAAGATTTTAAGGAAAGACTGTGAACGAAAGTCAGGCAGGTCAATTATTCATTGTCGCTACGCCTATTGGTAATTTAGCTGATTTTTCAGCTAGAGCGATTGAGGTATTAAAAAGCGTTGATGTGATTGCTGCTGAAGATACTCGCCATAGTAAGTATTTATTACAGCATTATGCTATCCAGACCTCGACGATTTCTCTGCATGAACATAATGAACAACAGCGTAGCGATGCCCTTTGCCAACGTTTGCTTGCGGGAGAGTCAGTAGCATTAATTAGTGATGCCGGTACGCCACTGATTAGTGATCCAGGCTATCGATTGGTTACTACCGTTAGAGATGCAGGCATTCGTGTGATCCCCATTCCAGGGTGTTGTGCATTAATTACGGCATTATCTGCTTCGGGCCTGGCTTCTGATAGATTTAGTTTTGAAGGGTTTTTACCGGCTAAGTCATCAGCTCGCAAACAACTCATGGAATCGCTGAAGTCAGATGCAAGAACCTTGATTTTCTATGAAAGTCCACGACGTTTACTGGCGGCATTGGAAGATGCGGTTTTGATCTTCGGTGAGCAACGACAAGCCTGTCTGGCACGTGAATTAACCAAACTCCATGAAACCATCGAAACGCGACCATTGATCGACTTAATTGATTGGGTTAAAGCAGATGATAATCAACAGCGGGGTGAGTGTGTACTGTTGATAGAAGGTAGTCAAAATGAAGCAACGGCGGATGAGCAAGAGGTCAGTCGGCTATTAAAAATTCTGCTTACTGAGCTTCCTGTGAAAAAGGCCGCGGCGATGGTGGCTAACATTACGGGTGGCAGTAAAAACGAAGCCTATCAGTTAGCGTTGAAATTACAGCAGAAAAACTAGCCTTTAGGTAGAATAGCGCACTGAGACGACTTGGCAATCGCACTGATAGTCATATTGGTGAGGAAAGTCCGGGCTCCATAGGGTAAGGTGCCAGGTAACACCTGGGGGGCGCGAGCCCACGGCCAGTGCAACAGAGAGTATACCGCCGAAGCGATTCGGTAAGGGTGAAAGGGTGCGGTAAGAGCGCACCGCGCTTCTGGTAACAGAAGTGGCATGGTAAACCCCACCTGGAGCAAGACCAAATAGAGGAACGTCTGCTTGCAGACATGTGCGACCCGTACTGTTCCTGGGTAGGTTGCTTGAGGCTGATGGTGACATCAGTCCCAGATGAATGATTGTCCACGACAGAACCCGGCTTATCGGTCGTCTCAACCTATATATGTAACAAGCAAAATAACTGCTATAGACAGCATCATTTTTCCTGTCTTGGCAGTTATTTTTTTGTCTTTTAGACGAGTATTCTAGAATTTACTTTAACTTCACATGCCAGTTTTTTGATAAGAAAGACCTCCTTCAGAAACACCTCCAAGCTTTTTCTCCCACTTTTGTGAAAATGCCCTAAGTCATTGTCATAAAAAGAGGATTTTGTTTATTTACAGGCTTGACTTCGGCTATTTGCCCTCCTATAGTGTCGACAAGTGGGGGAAAGTGGATCTTAGTGGATCGTATTTTTTGGGGATGAGTAGTGTTTCGAGGCGTGGCAACTTTCAATCTGGATGCAAAAGGGCGGATGGCTGTTCCAGCCAAGTTCCGCAAGCATCTTGACGTCTGTTGTGAAGGCCGATTAGTCATCACCATCGATCATTCTGATCATTGTTTACAGTTGTACCCATTGCCAGAATGGGAAATTGTTGAAGAAAAACTTTCCGCATTACCCAGTTTGAATCCTCAAGTACGTCGTTTAAAAAGAATGCTTCTCGGTTATGCCACTGAATGTGAAATGGATGGCAATGGCCGTATTTTATTACCCGCTAAATTACGTGAGTTTGCAGGCCTTGATAAAAGCATGGTGATGATTGGTCAAGGTAACAAGTTTGAATTATGGAATGAGCAAACTTGGAATGAGCTCATGGATGAATGTCTAGAAGAAGATTTTGGCGAGATTTTACCGGCTGAATTAGAAAGCCTGTCGATATAAAGGCGGAATTATGACTGAGAACTACTCGGAACATCTGCCAGTCTTGTTAAGCGAGACCATACAGGGCTTGTCAGTAAAGGCAGATGGTAAATATCTTGACGCGACGTTTGGTCGTGGTGGTCATAGCCGTGCCATTCTGGCATTGCTGTCTGATAACGGTCGTCTACTTGGACTGGATCGTGATCCTCAAGCAATTAAAACCGGTTTGGCTCTGGCAGCCGAAGATCCTCGTTTCTCTATCGAGCAAGCTAATTTTTCAGAACTCAGCACGGCCGTGCATTCTCGTCTCTGGCAGGGAAGTGTTGACGGTATTCTGATGGATATCGGCGTTTCTTCACCCCAGTTGGATGATGCGGAGCGTGGTTTCAGCTTTATGAAAGATGGTCCACTGGATATGCGAATGAATCCAGACGCAGGCATCAGTGCAGCTGAGTGGCTGGCAACCGCTGAGATGGATGAGATTGCGGATGTCATCAAAACCTTGGGTGAAGAACGTTATGGCAAGCGTATCGCCAGAGCGATTGTGGAAACCCGGGACGAAAACCCTATTACCACGACTAAACAGTTAGCAGATTTAGTCGACAAAGCGAGTCCTTCCCGCGATAAATTCAAGCATCCGGCGACCAGAACATTTCAGGCCATTCGTATCTTTATCAATAATGAGCTGGAAGAACTCACAACCGCATTAGAGCAAGCTTTGGATGTGCTCGCGGTGGGCGGTCGTTTAGCTGTCATCAGCTTCCATTCTCTTGAAGATCGAATTGTGAAGCGTTTCTTCCGTGATGAAGCCCGGGGGGATGATTTGCCGTCTCACTTTCCCATTACCGTGGATCAATTAAATCCACGTTTGAAAGTGATTGGTAAAGCGATTAAAGCCTCAGAAGATGAGACTCGCTTAAATCCTCGTGCGCGTAGTGCTGTACTTCGTATTGCGGAGAAGTTGGCATGAATATAAAAGCACTGCTCGAAACCATTAAAATTGATACGCCATTGTTTGTGATGGTTTTTGTCGTTTTGGTGTTGGCGGTAGCGGTGATTTATACCAAGCATTTGAGCCGGAACGAATTTGTGCAACTTCAACGGTTAGAAAAAGAACGTGATGCGCTGAATGAAGAGTGGGGACGCCTGCTACTGGAAGAGAGTACCTGGGCGAGTCCAAGCCGGATTGAACAGGAAGCGAAAAGCCGTTTAGGTATGGTGGTACCTAAATCAGATATGACTGTGGTGATTAAACCATGAAGTATCGTGGTCAAAAAGTTCATCCAGTGGGTGCGTGGCGCCTTAATCTTGTTCGCATCATGTTTGTGTTGATGGTCGCTGGTTTATGCTGGCGTTTGGCAGATATTCAGGTCGTTAATCCAGAGTTTCTACGTCACCAGGGTGATGCACGTCATCTTCGTCAAGTGCCAGTTGTTGCTCACCGCGGAATGATTTTGGATCGGCATGGCGAGCCTTTAGCAATTAGTACACCTGTGCATTCTGTTTGGTTGAATCCTCAGGATGTGCTTGCTACAGATCCTCGTTTACCCAAACTGGCGCAGTTACTTGGTTTATCGACACAAACTATCAGAGAAAAGATTGAACAGAATCAATCGCGTGAATTCGTTTATTTGAAACGTCGTATCACACCTGAGCTGTCAGCCAAGGTCAAAGAGATAGGTATTCAGGGCGTAGCACTTCAACGTGAATACAAACGTTATTATCCAGCTGGTGAAGTTGCTTCTCATATTGTCGGATTTACCAATGTTGATGATATCGGTCAGGAAGGTCTTGAGCTGACTTATGATGCGGTTTTAACTGGCCGTCCAGGTCTGAAACGTATGGTGCGTGACAGCCGAGGTAACTATGTTGAAGGTGGGGAGCTGATTCGCCCTGCAAAATCCGGTGAGAACGTTCAGTTAAGCATTGATCTGAGATTACAGTATTTAACCTATCAGGCACTGAAAAAAGCCGTTACCGAACACCATGCCAAATCGGGTACGGCAGTTATTTTGGATACGCATACCGGTGAAGTATTGGCAATGGCTAATCAGCCATCTTATAACCCCAATAATCGAGCGGGATTGAAACCGAGTGATTTAAGGAATCGTGCCGTCACCGATTTATTCGAACCTGGGTCGACTGTCAAACCCTTCACGGTTACAAGTGGTATCAAGTCCGGCCAGTTTGATACCACAACGATTATTAATACACATCCCGGTTATTACCGAGTCAGTGGTCATCCCATCAGGGATTTTCGTGATTATGGCGAAATTGATTTAGCGACGCTTATCCAGAAGTCGAGCAATGTTGGCGCCAGTAAAATAGCCCTGGCACTCGATCCGGATAAGTTATGGCATGACTTTGCCAGTTTTGGTTTAGGTGAAGCGACGGGTGCTTACTTCCCAGGTGAAGCAATGGGTACCATGCCTGATCCACAATCATGGCGCACGCTGGATATCGCCACTATGGGGTATGGCTACGGCCTATCAACCAGCGCTATGCAGCTCGCTAGAGCCTATACCGTGTTAGCTGATGGCGGCATTCTCAAGCCTGTGACGTTTATCAAAACAGATAAAGTGCCACAAGGTCGTCGAGAATTTTCAGCAGATATCATGCATGAAGTGGTGCAGATGATGGTGAAAGTCATTGAGCCAGGTGGCACAGCGACGCGGGCAGCGGTAGCCAATTATCATGTGGCTGGTAAAACCGGTACAGCGAAAAAAGCGATTAGCGGTGGTTACGCCGATAAACGTTATCAGTCCGTCTTTGCGGGCATTATTCCTGCCTCGGCGCCTCGACTGGCGATGGTGGTGATGATTGATGAGCCGCAAGGCGAATATTACGGTGGCGCAGTTGCTGCGCCTGTGTTTGCAGAAGTGATGACTGGGGCAATGCGTTTGCTAAATATTCCCCCTGATGATTTACCGATGACCCAGATGCAGGTGGCTCACAAATGATGACTTCAATCATAAAACCTCAATCATTGATGGCATTACTCAGTGATGTTGTCGTCGACAAATCGGCCCTACAAGAATGTTCTTTGACGGACATTAGTATGGACAGCCGAAGAGTTGCTGCGGGTGGTTTATTTTTAGCCTTGGCGAAAAATACGGTCGACAGAGAAAAGCATCTTCGACAGGCTCTGGAAAAAGATATTTTTGCGGTATTGATTGATGAGCAGCAACCTCTCACTGAGACTGAGCTGGAGATGCTCAATGCAGCCGTGGTGATTGCTTACTCTGTAGACAATCTAGCTGAAAAAGCTGGGTTCATTGCAGCCCGTTTTTATGGTCATCCGTCGGCAGATATGACAGTGATTGCCGTAACCGGCACCAATGGTAAAACATCAGTAAGCCAGTTTATTGCTCAGGCGCTTGAATCGATGAATAAACCTTGCGGTGTTATTGGCACTATGGGAGCGGGGCGTCTATGTGATCTGGAAATGACTGGTATGACTACGCCTGATCCGGTCACCATGCAAAAACTGCTGGCAAGATTCCAACGTGAAGGTTGTGACTATGTAGCATTGGAAGCCTCATCACATGCGCTTGCACAAGGCCGTTTAAACAGTGTCGAAATTGATATTGCTGTACTGACCAACCTCAGTCGTGATCATCTTGATTACCATAAGACTATGGCTAATTATGCCGCGGCAAAAAAACGCTTATTCGACATGGATAGTGTGCAGTATGCCGTTATTAATGCGGATGATGCTTTTGGTACCGATGTCATCTCAAAACTCAGAAAAAACGTCACGTTGTTAACTTACGGTGATGCTGAAAGCCAGGTCAATATTCGTGCTGAACACATTTCATACAAACGTGACGGTGTGGCGTTTGATGCCCGGGTCAATGACAAGTCTGTAGCAGTCGACTTACCCGTTTTAGGTGAGTTTAATGTCGATAATATTCTGGCGGCAATCGGGGTATTAACTGCACTGGGACTGAATACAGAACAATGTCGTGATGCGATTAATCAGTGTCGGGCGGTAAGTGGTCGTATGCAAACCTATACTCAGGCAGGTCAGCCCACCGTTGTCATTGACTATGCCCACACGCCTGATGCTTTACATCAGGCATTAAGAACATTGCAGGTACATTTACCTGATGCGGGTCAGCTTTGGTGTGTGTTTGGCTGTGGTGGTGACCGCGATAGAGGTAAGCGCCCACTTATGGGTAAAGTCGCTGAACGTGAGGCTGATCAGGTCATCGTCACAGATGATAATCCCCGTACAGAAGATCATTTGCTCATTATCGAAGACATTCTGGCTGGCTGTGATGAGCCTCAAAAAATTCGTGTCGAACTTGATCGTAAGTTAGCGATTACCTATGCGATTAGTCATGCCGAGGCAAAAGATATTGTCTTAGTGGCGGGTAAAGGCCATGAGTCCTATCAGGAAATCAATCATGTGCGTTATCCATTCAGTGATACGGCGGTAGTGACAGCTGTATTTGACGCTCAGGCAAATGGCATTAAAAACGTGGTGGGAGGACATTAATGGGACTGCAACTGCCACTTAAACAGATTGCTGAAATCGTCTCAGCCGATATGCCTATCGTTGATGTTACCGTCACCGGTGCGGTGATTGATTCTCGCAAGGTAACGCCGGGTGATTTGTTTATTGCCTTTAAAGGTGAACATGTTGATGGTCACGAATATGTTGCTAAAGCCAGAGAAAGCGGCGCTGTTGCTGCATTAGTCAGTGAATATCAGGATGATGAATTACCACAGATCAAGGTCGATGATGTGCGTGTCGCATTTGGGCAGATAGCTCGAGCCTGGCTAGCTGAATGCAAAGCAAAAGTGGTTGCTATCACAGGCAGTAATGGCAAAACCAGTTTGAAAGAAATGGTTAAAGCTATCTTGGCAGAAGTGGGCACTGTATCGGCAACGCAGGGCAATTTGAATAATGATCTGGGTGTACCGTTAACCGTTTGTCGAATCGACAAAAATGATGATTATGCTGTGATCGAGATGGGCACCAATCATCCTGGTGAAATAGCTTATCTGATGAGCATCGTGTCACCTGATGTGTCAGTTATCAATAATATTGCTGCAGCACATTTGGAAGGATTAGGCAGTGAAGAAGGTATTGCCAGAGAAAAAGGCAGTATCTATGAAGGCTTGAAGCAAAACGGTGTAGCAGTAGTGAATGCCGATATGCCTTATGACTCCATCTGGCAACCTCTAATTGCTGATAGAAAAACTATTCGGTTTGCTTTGCAAAATAATGCTGATATTTATGCTGAATATATTCAGCCAGAACCCGCTTCTAGTCATTTTTTGGTGCATATCGACGGTGTTAACCATCACATGACTTTACCTCTGCCGGGATTGCATAACGTCAGCAATGCATTGGCAGCCATCGCTGTGAGCGTTGCCCTAGATATTCCGGTTGATGCCGTGGTGCGTGGACTGAACAAAATACAAGCAGTGCCCCATCGACTACAGATGCGTAAAGGCCTGTCAGACAGCCGTTTAATTGATGATACCTACAATGCTAATCCCGGCTCATATCTTCGGGCCTTAGAAACCTTAGCTGGATTTCAAGAACCGCGTTGGCTGGTACTCGGTGACTTTGGTGAGTTGGGTGAAGAGGCTGATGCCATCCATCAAACCATGGGATTACAAGCGAAATCTGCTGGTGTGACGACATTATTTACGGTCGGAGAAAAAAGCCAACTGGCGGCAGCCGCGTTTGGTGATAACGCTATTCATTTTGAGGATGTACAAACATTGCAACAGCTTTTGCAAAACACACTAACTGCAGATGTGACTTGTTTAATTAAAGGATCACGCTTTATGCAACTCGACAAACTGGCCGATGCGCTGGTAGCGGAGGCACAGTAATGCTGTTGTTATTAAGTGATTACCTAAGCCAGTTCTACAGTGGGTTTAGTGTTTTCCAATACCTGACCTTAAGAGCCATTCTCGGGGTGATGACAGCACTTGGGATTGCCTTGATTATTGGCCCAACCATGATTCGCCATTTGAGTTTCAGACAGATTGGTCAGGTGGTTAGACAAGATGGTCCTGAATCACACTTCAGCAAGAAGGGCACACCTACGATGGGTGGTGCACTGATTCTGGTGGCTATTGCCGTGAGTACATTACTGTGGGCTGATTTATCCAATCGCTACATCTGGGTCGTACTGATTATCACTCTGGCTTTTGGTTTGATTGGTTTTGTTGACGATTACATCAAATTAGTCCGTCAGGACCCACGTGGTTTAATCAGTCGCTACAAATACTTCTGGCAGTCTGTGTTTGGTGGCGGTGCTGCCGTATTTTTATATATGACGACCACCGTGCCGGCTGAAACGCAACTCATCGTACCGTTTGTGAAAGAGATTGTTATTCCTCTGGGTGGCTGGTACATGCTGCTGACGTATTTAGTGATCGTTGGCAGTAGTAATGCGGTCAATTTAACGGATGGTTTAGATGGTCTGGCGATTATGCCGACAGTGATGGTAGCAGCTGCACTGGGCCTGTTTAGTTATGTCGGGGGCCATTTTGAGTTTGCCACCTACCTGCAAATTCCTTTTATCCCAAGTGCGGGCGAACTGGTTGTCTTTTGTGCGGCAATGGTGGGCGCCGGGCTTGGTTTCCTCTGGTTTAACACTTATCCAGCACAAGTTTTTATGGGCGATGTCGGTGCTTTAGCACTTGGCGCGGCATTAGGCACGGTTGCTGTATTGGTCAGACAGGAGTTGGTTTTACTCATCATGGGCGGTGTGTTTGTTATTGAAACACTGTCAGTAATGATTCAAGTGGGCTCATACAAATTACGTGGTAAACGCGTGTTTCTTATGGCACCGATTCATCATCACTATGAACTGAAAGGCTGGCCGGAACCTCGCATTATTGTGCGGTTTTGGATTGTCACTGTGTTCCTGGTGTTGATTGGTTTAGCGACGTTGAAAATACGATGACATACGGCATGAATAGTCTTTCACATAAAAACTGCCTGATTATCGGTCTGGGTCAGACAGGACTTTCGTGCGCGCGATTTTTAGCCAACAGAGCTTTGGGTATTGCCATCATGGATACGCGTGAGAATCCACCCTCTGTGCAGGAGGTGAAAAATGAGTATCCACAAGTATTAATTAAAACGGGTGGGTTGGATCAGGACTGGTTATTAAAAGCGGATCTTATTGTTCTGAGTCCAGGGATTGACCCACGTTTACCTGAAATTGAAATAGCACGTCAGGCGGGGATTGAGATTGTCGGTGATATAGAGCTGTTTGCCCGTTATGCTGATGCGCCTGTTGTAGCCATAACGGGTTCCAATGGTAAAAGCACCGTCACCACATTACTTGCTTTGATGGCTCAGGTGTCGGGAAAAATAGTACGTGCCGGTGGTAATTTAGGTACGCCAGCATTAGATCTGCTGGAAGAGTCTGCACCTGATTTTTATATTCTGGAGCTATCAAGTTTCCAATTAGAAACGGTACGTTCCTTAAATGCGTTTGCGGCTGTGGTACTTAATGTCAGTCCTGATCATATGGATCGTTATGATTCGCTGGAAGCATATCAGCGGGCGAAACAAACCATCTTTAATGGTGATGGCGTCATGGTCATTAATCAGGATGACCCCATTGTTAATGACATGCGTCAATCTGGCCGAAATACTATCGGATTCAGTTTGAAACAATCCCATGGGGTGGATTTTGGTCTGATGGAAGCCGATGGACAAACCTGGCTGGCGGAAGGTGAATATCCGTTACTTCCGGTTGAGCAAATGAAAATTGTCGGCTCACATAATATCGCTAATGCGTTGGCGGCCTTAGCGCTTGGCTCAGCCATGGCCTTACCCATGTCGTCCATGTTATCGGCTTTACGTGAATATAAAGGCCTGCCTCACCGTTGCCGATTAGTCAGGCAGCTCAATGGCGTTCGTTGGTTTAATGATTCTAAAGCAACCAATGTAGGTGCCTGCGTGGCAGCCATTAATGGTCTTGCCGGATCAGGCAATATTATTTTGATTGCTGGTGGCGTAGGTAAAGATCAAGACTTTTCAGAGTTAACGTCAGCGTTAAAACAGTCGGTTAAGGCAGTTGTTTTGATGGGTGTTGATGCTGATAAGATTGCAAAAGTGATTCCGCCTGGTGTTGAGCAAATTCAGGCAAGCGACATGGCTGATGCAGTAAAAATCGCACAATCGATGGCCAGAGAAGGTGACAATGTTCTGCTTTCACCGGCTTGTGCCAGCTTTGATATGTTCAGCAGTTATGCCGACCGTGGTAATTCATTTGAACAAGCCGTCAGGGAGATTGCAGCATGAGTGATTCATCACTGCAATTCGATAAAAGCTTACTGTTTACCACAGGCGCTTTGCTGTTTATCGGTCTGGTGATGGTGTGTTCAGCCTCTATCACAGTTGCTGATAGTCGCCTCGAACAACCGCTTTACTTTTTTATTCGTCAGTTTGCATTTGCGATGGTGGGACTGGCTGTGGCCTGGGCGTTTATTTCTGTGCGTTTAGCCGTGTGGCAGCGTATTGCACCACAACTGTTGATGGCCGGGGTAGCGATGCTGATCATGGTATTAATCCCTGGCATTGGTCGTGAAGTGAATGGTAGCTCTCGTTGGTTACCGTTGGGACCTGTGAATTTACAGGTAGCAGAATTGATTAAATTGTTTGCGATTATCTATATCGCTGACTATTTACAGCGTCACCATGGTCAGTTGCATGTGTCATTCTTAAAAGTCTTAGCGCCACTTACACTTTTGGGCGTTGCTGCATTGTTACTTTTATTACAGCCAGATATGGGCTCAATGGTGGTCATTATGTCTACCGTTTTGGCTATGTTGTTTTTGGGTGGTGCACGACTGGATGTATTCGCCACCTTGATTGGTGTGATGGGCATGCTGTTTGCGATGCTGGTGTGGATTGCACCTTATCGTCTTGAACGTTTACAGAGTTTTATGGACCCATGGGCTGATCCCTTCGGCAGCGGTTTTCAGTTAACACAGGCGTTGATCGCATTCGGCCGTGGCGATTGGTTCGGCGTTGGTCTTGGCAGCAGTATGCAGAAATTATTTTATTTACCAGAAGCGCATACCGACTTTCTCTATTCGATCATTGCTGAAGAATTGGGCTTAGTAGGGGCATTAACAGTGATCGTGCTGTTTTTTGTCTTTATCTGGCGAGCTTTAGCGATTGGTCGTGCAGCAGAGCAGGCTGGACAAGTTTTTGGTGCACAGATCGCTTATGGAATCGGTATTTGGTTAGGTTTACAGGCTTGCGTCAATATTGGCGTCAATATGGGAGCTTTACCGACAAAAGGACTAACACTGCCTTTGATGAGTTATGGCGGTAGTAGTTTAGTGATTGTCTGTGCAGCGATTGCATTGTTATTCCGTGTAGATATGGAAACACGAGTACCTGAAAAAGCCTCAGCGAGGATCAGACGATGAAAAGAGTCATGATCATGGCAGGCGGTACAGGTGGGCATGTTTTCCCGGCGCTCGCGGTGGCAGATGAATTGCGTCAAAGAGATGTTGAAGTGTCATGGATTGGCACTGCTCATGGTATTGAGGCGAAATTAGTGCCCGCTGCCGGTTATTTATTATCTGAAATTAAAGTCAAAGGCTTACGTGGAAACGGTGCGTTGGGTTGGTTGATGGCACCATTTAAAGTTGTCAAAGCTGTTCTGGAAGCCCGTTCGCTTATCCGTCAGTTAAAACCGGATGTGGTAATGGGCTTGGGTGGTTTTGCCTCTGGTCCAGGTGGTTTGGCTGCATGGCTGATGGGTAAACCGTTAATTATCCATGAACAAAATGCGATCCCGGGCCTGACAAATCGTTTATTAGCAAAACTGGCAGACAAAGTTCTGACGGGTTTCCCTGATAGTTTTGATAAAAAAATCGATGCTGAATGGGTAGGCAATCCGGTGAGAAAAACGATTGAAGATTTGCCAATGCCTCATCTTCGTCAGACAGAAAAAACAGGCCGCTTAAAACTCTTAGTATTAGGCGGAAGCCTGGGCGCACGCTCATTGAATACTTATGTGCCGGAAGCCTTAGCCAAAATATCGGCTGAACATCGTCCAGAAGTGATTCATCAATGTGGTAGCAAACACAGCGATGATTGCCGTCAGTCATATAAAGATGCGGGTGTCGAGGCGGACGTTAAAGAATTTATTGAAGATATGGCCGAAGCCTATGCCTGGGCTGATTTAGTGATATGTCGTGCTGGCGCACTGACTGTTGCTGAAGTCGCTGCAGCAGGTATTGCATCAATTTTAGTGCCTTATCCGCACGCCGTAGATGATCACCAAACGCACAATGCCGCTGTTCTGGTTGATGCTAATGCGGCCATTTTAATGGCTGATCACAGCTTAGATGCTGATGTGATTGCCAACACCATCCGCCGACTGGATGGCGATAGAGAAGGATTGTTGAACATGGCAAACGCGGCAAGACAAGTCGCAAAAATGGGTACAGCGGCTTATATCGCAGATTTATGTATGGAGGCCGCAAATGGATAGACTGACCTCAGCTATGCAAAGTCGCGTGAAGCATATCCACTTCATCGGTATCGGTGGGGTAGGCATGGGTGGTATTGCCGAAGTCTTGTTAAACCTTGGCTATCAGGTGAGTGGTAGTGATTTAGCTGAAAACAGCCTGATCAAACACCTTCGTAGTCTGGGCGCGACCATTATGATTGGTCATGATGCATCCTATCTTGAAGGCGCTGATGTGGTGGTGGTGACTACCGCCGTCAATTCAGACAATGTTGAGCTGATTGCGGCGAGAGAGCAGTTAATTCCTGTCGTGCCAAGAGCTGAAATGCTGGCTGAGCTGATGCGGTTCAGTTATGGCATCGCGGTGGCCGGCACGCATGGTAAAACGACAACAACCAGTTTGATCGCTGCTTTGTTAAGTGAAGGCGAACTGGATCCCACATTTGTTATTGGCGGACGTTTAAACAGTGCAGGCAGTAATGCCCGATTAGGCACTGGGCGTTATCTGGTGGCTGAGGCAGATGAAAGTGATGCGTCATTCCTTTATCTGCAGCCAATGATTGCTGTTGTTACTAATATTGATGAAGATCATATGGCGACATATGACGGCGACTTTGGCAAGTTAAAAGCCACCTTTATTGAGTTTCTGCATCACTTACCATTCTACGGTTTGGCTGTTTTGTGTCTGGATGATCCCGTCATTCAATCTTTATTAGCCGATGTCACCAGACCGTTCATTACCTACGGCCAGAATGAAGAGGCTGATTATCAGTTAGTTGAACTCACTCAGCATCAGGGCCAAAGCTTTTTCACCGTTGTTGAGAAACGCTCAGGACAGAGTTTCCCTGTCACGCTGAATATGCCTGGTTTACATAATGCGCTGAACGCAACGGCAGCTATGGCTGTGGCGCGTAACCTCGATGTCAGCGTCAACGATTGCCAAAGAGCCTTATTGAAATTTGATGGTGTTGGCCGTCGCTTCAATTTATTAGGTCAGGTCAAAGCCGGACAAGGTCAGGCCATGCTTATTGATGATTATGGGCATCATCCAACGGAGATTGCCGCTACGTTGGCAGCTACTCGTGGTGGTTGGCCAAATAATCGTTTGGTGTTGGTATTCCAACCCCACCGTTACACACGTACACGCGATCTGTTTGAAGATTTTGCCCACGTATTATCCAGTGTGGATGTCCTGGTGGTATTAGAAGTGTATCCCGCTGGTGAAGCAAAAATTGCTGGTGCGGACTCTCGTAGTTTATGCCGTGCGATTCGTTTACGTGGTCAGGTTGAGCCGGTCTTTGCAGAAGATAAAGAGGCTTTATACAGCTTATTACCAGGCTTATTGGAAGACGGTGATGTGTTGTTGACCTTAGGTGCCGGTGATATTGGTCGTATGGCGCAGGCCTTGCCCGAGATATTAAATGATGGGGGTGCTGAATGATGGCGCTGCCACAAACACTGAAAGGTGAATTGAAAATAAACGAACCCTTGTCTCGTTATAACTCATGGCGAGTAGGTGGGCCGGCAAAACAACTATATCGCCCTACAGATAGACATGATCTTGTCCTGTTTTTACAACAACTGCCGGAAAACGAGCCTGTTTTATGGGTGGGGCTAGGCAGTAACTTACTGATTCGTGACGGTGGTTTTGCCGGTACCGTTATTGTGACCGCAGGGACGTTACAAACAATTGATATCCGTGATAATGAAATTACGGCTGAAGTGGGACTCTATTGCAGCAAGCTGGCTAAACAAGCGGCTAAGGCGGGCTTGAAAGGCGCGGCTTTCTGGGCAGGCATTCCTGGTACGCTGGGTGGTGCTTTAGCAATGAATGCAGGTGCTCATGGTACGGAAACATGGGACTCGGTAGTCGAAGTGACCACCATAGATAAACAGGGTGAGCTGCATCAGTACCCGGCAGAAGCGTTTGATGTGCGTTATCGTCATGTTAGTTTGCCTGAGAACCAATGGTTTGTGGCGGCAAAAATGCAGTTCGAACATGGTGACAGTGATGCTGAACTTGAACTGATTCGTGAGTTATTGAAAAAACGAAATACCAGCCAACCAACAAATCAGCCTTGTGCTGGTTCGGTATTCCGTAACCCGCCAGGTGATTTTTCTGGACGTTTAATTGAAGCTAGCGGTCTGAAAGGGCTGACAGTTGGTGGCGCCAGTGTTTCAGATAAACATGCCAACTTTATCGTCAACAACGGTGAGGCGACTGCGGCAGACATTGAAACACTGATTGCTGATGTGCAACAACGAGTGGAACTCGAGCACGGCGTCAAGTTAATTCCAGAAGTACATATTATCGGAGAGCAACTATGACAAAACGCATAAGTTCTGCTGCTGATTTTGGTCGAGTTGCTGTGCTGATGGGCGGACGTTCAGCTGAACGTGAGATTTCACTGATAAGCGGTAATGCCGTATTAGCCGGCTTACAGCGTAAGGGTATTGATGCTTATGGTATTGATGTCAGTTTTGATATTTGTCAGAAGATAGCCAGCGGCGAGTTTGATCGGGCCTTTATCGTATTGCATGGAAGAGGCGGTGAAGATGGCGAGATTCAAGGCTTTTTGCAGGCGGTTAATTTGCCGTATACAGGCAGTGCAATTACTGCTTCCGTTTTATCGATGAATAAACGACTGAGCAAATTGGCGTGGATTCAGCAGGGCTTACCCACAGCGATTTTTATGCCTGTGACGGAGCAGACGGATACGCAAGCATTAGTGGATGAATTAGGTCTGCCGCTTATTATCAAACCTGTGAATGAAGGCTCCAGCATTGGCATGTCAAAGGTCAATGATATTGCTGAATTGCAACAGGCAATTGATTTGGCATTGAAGTATGACGCTGACGTTATTGCTGAGCAATGGATTCATGGTGAGGAATATACCGTGGCGATTTTAGATGGTGAAGCACTGCCAGCGATTCGCTTAAAAACGCCACATGAATTTTATGATTTTGATGCGAAATATCATGCTAACGACACCGAATACTTATGCCCATGTGGTCTGGATGCTGATGTTGAGCAAGGTATGCAGGATATTGCCGTAAAAGCGTTTAATGCCCTAGGTATGAAAGGCTGGGGACGTATTGATTTTATGCGTGACGGCCAGGGTAATTTATTTCTGTTGGAAGCAAATAGTGTCCCTGGGATGACCGATCACAGTTTAGTACCCATGGCAGCAAAGCAGGCAAGCCTGTCTTTTGAAGACCTTGTCTGGCGTATTTTAGAAACCAGTTTTAAGGATGAGAACTGATGGCTAAACCACGCAGAGGAGCTGTGATGCAACAAGCGCCTAAGGTGAAACAGCCTAGACCGCCTGTGCCATGGAAAAGTGTGTTTAAACACTCTGCGGCTTTGTTGTTAGTCGTTTTATTAGTGGCTGGTGGCGTATATCTGCGAGAAGCCGACACCTTGCCAGTAAAACATGTCACGGTAGATGGCAGCTTGCTTCATACCGATCGGAATGAATTGGTTAAAGCGGTTATGCCTTATGTCAGGGGCAGCTTTTTAAATGTGGACGTGGCCAGCATTCAAAAAGCCGGTGAAACCTTGCCTTGGGTAGAACAGATACAAGTAAGACGGGTTTGGCCAGATACGCTACACCTCATTGTGGCTGAGCATGAAGCGGTTGCCCGCTGGAATGATGATGGTCTGGTGAATCGCCACGGGAAGGTGTTTAAACCGAGTAAAGACACCATGCCTGATGGATTGATTCAGTTAAACGGGCCAGATGGTATGAGCGAGATGATGTCTCGTCGTCTGGTCGATGTTCAGCAAAAAGTCAATGTACTGGGCTTGCGAGTCATCAGTATGAGCATGGATAAACGTCGCGCCTGGCAAGTGGATTTTAAAGACGGCCTGCACCTGAAATTAGGCCGAACTGATGATGAACAGCGATTAGACCGATTTGTTACGGTGTACCTCGGTGGCTTAGGTACCTTTAAAGAACTGATTAAAGAAATTGATATGCGTTACACCAATGGGCTGGCAGTGGTATGGAAATCCGGCCAGCAACCTGATTTTAATGGAACAGTATGATGTCGAAACGAACTGAAAGAGAACTTATCGTTGGATTGGATATCGGAACATCAAAGGTAGTGGCTATCGTCGCTGCTCCCGTTCCTGATGCCGGTCCAAATGATAATGCGCTCGAAATTATTGGCATTGGCTCTCACCCAGCCAGAGGTATGAAAAAAGGGGTCGTCGTCAATATCGAATCGACCGTACAATCGATTCAGCGTGCCATCGAAGAAGCTGAACTGATGGCAGGTTGTCAGATCTATTCTGTTTATGCCGGGATTGCCGGTAGCCACATACGCAGTTTAAATTCACATGGCACCGTGGCGATTCGCGATAAAGAAGTGACACAAGGTGATCTCGACCGTGTCATGGATGCGGCACGTGCTGTTCATTTCCCTGGTGACCAGCAGTTACTGCATGTTTTGCCGCAGGAATACATTATTGATAATCAGGAAGGCATTCGCGAACCCATTGGTATGTCAGGCGTACGTCTGGAAGCCAAAGTCCATTTGATCACAGGTGCAGTGAGTGCGGCACAGAACATTACTAAATGTATTGAACGTTGTGGTTTGACTGTCGATGGCATTGTGCTTGAGCAAATGGCATCCAGTTATTCCGTCTTAGACCAGGATGAAAAAGAATTAGGCGTCTGTTTGGTTGATATTGGTGGAGGCACAACGGATATTGCTGTGTTTGTTGATGGTGCTATTCGACACACTGCTGTGATTCCTATTGCAGGTGATCAGGTCACCAATGACATCGCTGTGGCATTACGTACACCAACGCAATATGCCGAAGAAATCAAGATTAAGTATGCCTGCGCTTTGACTCAACTGGCTCGTGAAGACGAAACCATTGAAGTGCCAAGTGTCGGTGACAGGCCACCACGCCAGCTTGCCAGACAAACACTAGCTGAAGTGGTTGAGCCACGTTATGAAGAATTATTGATGTTAGTTCAGGCTGAACTACGTCGGAGTGGGTTTGAAGAATTATTGGCTGCCGGCATTGTGCTGACAGGCGGTAGTTCGAAAATGGAAGGCGCTATTGAGCTTGCTGAAGAGGTCTTCCACCTTCCTGTGCGTTTGGGAGTACCACAACATGTCGGGGGACTTGTGGATGTGGTGCGTAACCCAATTCATGCAACAGGTGTTGGGTTGCTGTTATTCGGCAATCAGGAGCATGCCCCAGGGCATGGTGAAATTAAAGTAAGTGACGGCTTAAAAGGCATGCTGGCAAGAATGAAAAGCTGGTTCCAGGGGAATTTTTAAGCTAAGTAATTAAGCATGTTTGTTTTACACATTTTTTTGGGGGAGAAGTTATGACTTTTGAATTAATTGATACATACAGTGAGAATGCCATCATTAAAGTGATTGGTGTTGGTGGTGGTGGCGGTAATGCGCTTGAGCATATGGTCATCAACCAAATTGAAGGGGTGGATTTCATCAGTGCTAATACGGATGCACAGGCATTACGTAAAAGTTCTGCCACTACCCAGTTACAACTTGGTGGTGATATCACCAAAGGCCTGGGTGCAGGTGCTAATCCTGATGTAGGCCGTCAGGCAGCATTGGAAGACAGAGAACGCATCATGGAAGTGATTGATGGTGCTGATATGGTGTTCATCACTGCAGGCATGGGTGGTGGTACAGGAACAGGTGCTGCACCAGTGGTGGCACAAGTAGCCAAAGAAATGGGGATTTTAACTGTGGCAGTTGTCACAAAACCTTTCCCATTTGAAGGTGCTAAGCGTATGAAAATTGCGCAGGCGGGTATTGAAGAGTTAGGGCAACATGTTGATTCACTTATCACTATTCCTAACGAAAAATTATTAAAAGTATTAGGGAAGGACATGACCTTGCTGAATGCGTTTAAATCAGCAAATGACGTCTTATTAGGTGCAGTACAAGGTATTGCAGAGTTAATTACTCGCGAAGGTATGATTAACGTCGACTTTGCTGACGTGAGAACTGTGATGTCAGAAATGGGTATGGCGATGATGGGAACAGGTCATGCTAAAGGTGAACATCGCGCGCGTGAAGCAGCGAAACTCGCAGTTTCAAGCCCATTATTGGAAGATGTGGATTTAGCGGGTGCTCGTGGTGTCTTAGTTAACATTACTGCTGGTCTGGATATGAGTATTGGTGAATTCGAAGAAGTGGGTAACACCATTAAAGAATTTGCTTCAGATGACGCCACAGTAGTAGTAGGAACGGTCATTGATCCGGATATGACGGATGAATTGAGAGTCACCGTTGTCGCGACTGGTTTAGGAGCTCCTAGAGCCGTCGTTGCAAAAGCGCCTGAAGAAGCTGCGCCACAAATTGAAATTGTGAAAAAGCCTGTTGAAATTGATTATGATGAACCAACAGTGATTCGCAATGGTAAAGATAGCCAGCAGAAACAAGTGGCCAATGGTGATGTCAATATGGATTATTTGGATATTCCGGCTTTCCTGCGTCGCCAGGCTGATTAATTTAGTGTAGCTGCTAATATTGTGCTTATGATATTATGCTTTGATCTGTAACTGTTTAAGGGGGTAATACACCGTGATAAAGCAACGAACATTGAAGAATGTGATTCGTGCGACCGGTGTCGGTTTGCATAGTGGTGAGATGGTTTATCTGACCCTGCGTCCTGCTGCCCCTAATACAGGCATCATTTTTCGTAGAGTTGATCTCGACCCTGTAGTTGAGATTCAGGCGAAAGCTGAGAATGTCGGTGAAACAGCCTTATCAACCACGCTGATTGAACATGGTCAGCGCGTTTCGACAGTAGAGCATTTATTATCTGCGTTTGCCGGATTAGGTATCGATAATGCTTATATTGATCTGAATGCGGCTGAAGTACCTATTATGGACGGCAGTGCTGGTCCATTTGTTTTCTTGGTACAGTCAGCAGGTATCGAAGAGCAGAATGTTGCTAAACAGTTTATTCGAATCAAAAAACCAGTGATGATGGAAGATGGTGATAAATGGGCGAAGTTTGAGCCATTTGATGGCTTCAAAGTGTCTTTCACTATTGATTTTGAGCATCCAGCTTTTACCGGACGTCCCCAACAAGTCGATGTTGATTTCTCCTCCACATCGTTTGTCCGTGAAGTAAGCCGTGCTCGTACCTTTGGTTTTATGAAAGATATCGAAAAGTTACGCGAAAATAATCTGGCGTTAGGTGGCAGTATGGACAATGCCATTGTGGTTGATGATTACCGTGTCTTAAATGAAGATGGTTTACGCTACGAAGACGAATTTGTTCGTCATAAAGTCTTGGATGCCATCGGTGATTTATATTTACTTGGACATAGTCTGATTGGTGCCTTTAAAGGTCATAAATCAGGCCATGAAGTGAATAATAAATTGTTACGGAAATTATTAGCTCAAGAAGATGCTTGGGAATTAGTAAGCTTTGAAGACGATAAAGATGCCCCCATTCTTTTCAGTCGACCTGCAGCTTCTATCTCAGGTTAATCCTTTTTCTGGGCTTGACGTTTAGCTAATTTATTCAAGGCGGCCTTTAACGGGCCGTCTTGCATTTCAGCGGCTGTACTTTCGAGAAGGTCTGCTGTTTTTGCAGAAACACGAAGTGTATTCGGAAGTGTTTTCTGTTTCAGTGGTTCAGACTGTGGTCGAACTTTTACTTCAAGTTTTTTGATTGGTTTAGGTAAATGCGCTGATAAAGTACTGCAAATAAAGGCAGCTTGAAAGCGCAATAGACTGGCATAATTGGCTTTGTCGGTGAGGATGACAATTTTGTCTTCCGTGATGTTTGCCAATGTGCAATGATTACTAAATTTTAAAGGCAGGCTTTTTTGCAAAATGGTGTTAAGCTTGTTCAGTTTTTGGGCGCGAATTGATAACCATTTCATCTGGTTATCGTTTTGATAGAGTTGGTTTATGCGCTCAGGTTTTTTTGACATATTTTAAGTGACTGAAAAAGGATAACAATGCAGGTTATCATTATATCCTCAAACAGCAAGACCCATAAGCATTGGCATTTGACGCGATCGACTTTGTTGATACTCATGCTGATGCTAACGTGTTTGATCAGTGTGAGCAGTTATAGCCTCGCTAAATGGCTTTATACCGATCGCGTTATTGAAAATCCTCTTCCTGTACCTCCTCTCACTTCAACTCCAAAGCCAACCGATACGAATCAGACGACTCTGGCTAGCAACAATCAAGAAGAAAATCTGCAAGAATTTTATGCAAAGCAATTAGGTGGCTTGCAGGCGGAAACGATTCGTTTGAAGATGTTCAGCGAACGCTTAGCGCAAATAGCTGGATTCGATACAGAAGACTTTTCTTTAGATGAACATCCGGGGCAGGGCGGCATTGAGCATGATGGTTCACCACTGGGTAGTGAAGCATTAGATCGTGGGATACAACAGCTTTCCAGTCAATTACGTGGTCAGAGCGACACACTAAACGCGCTTGAGGAATACCTGATAACAAAGGAAAACATTGCAGCGGGTATCCCTGAAGGTAAACCCGTCAAGAATGGCTGGGTGTCATCATTCTATGGTAATCGTATTGATCCCTTTAATGGTAAAAAAACCTTTCATGAAGGAATTGATATCGCAGCAAAAGAAAATAGTCCGGTTATGGCTGTTGCTGATGGTATTGTGAGTTGGGTAGGTGATCGTGGAGGTTACGGCGGTTTAGTCGAAATCGATCATGGCAATGGTTATGTCACACGATACGCGCACAATAAAACCATAAAAGTCAGCAAGGGTGAGCGTGTAACCAAAGGTGAGATAGTAGCACTGATGGGCTCTACAGGCCGATCAACCGGGCCACATGTTCACTATGAAGTATTGCGAGACGGTCAACATATCAATCCTTATAGTTTTATCAAGTAAATTCTTTTTAGCTCTTGTTTTATCCGTGGGAAGTCTCCACATGAAACAGTGTGATCTACAAACGCTGACTTTGTCCGCGTTATAATCACAAATTTATTACTTTTTATCGGTGTTCGTTCACGCCGAAGTCAACACATTGTAAGGCGAAAAAATGGTTAGCAAGTTTTTCAGTAAAATTTTTGGTAGTCGTAACGAGCGCGTATTAAAAAAAATGCGTAAGTACATAGATGAGATTGCCAAGTTTGAGACCGAAATAGAGCAACTTGATGACCCGGCATTACAGGCTAAAACGCAAGAATTCAAACAACGCCTTGCCGATGGACAGACTACGGATGATTTATTGACCGAAGCGTTTGCCGTGGTACGTGAAGCCAGTAAACGTGTGCTTGGCATGCGTCATTTCGATGTGCAGTTGATCGGCGGTATGGTGCTGAATGATGGCAAAGTCGCTGAGATGAAAACCGGTGAAGGTAAAACCCTGGTGGCGACACTCGCCGTCTATTTGAATGCACTTGAAGGTAAAGGTGTTCATGTCATCACGGTTAATGATTATCTGGCAAAACGTGATGCTACCCAAATGGGCAAACTGTATGGCTTTCTCGGACTGACAACTGGCGTAATTGTTGGCGGCCTGTCTAATGATGACCGACGCGAAGCCTATGCCTGTGATATTACATACGGCACCAATAATGAATTTGGCTTTGATTATCTTCGAGACAATATGGCGTTCCGTCTTGAAGAGAAGGTTCAACGAGAATTACATTTTGCTGTTATCGATGAAGTTGACTCGATCCTAATCGATGAAGCAAGAACACCGCTCATTATCTCAGGTCCCGCGGAAGACAGCTCTGAGTTATATCAGAAAATTAATACACTCATTCCAAGCCTGAGCAAACAAGAAGGTGAGGGTGATGATGTCACTGTGCCTGGTGATTTCACCCTGGATGAGAAAAATAAGCAGGTTCATTTTACTGAATCGGGTCATGAAAAAATTGAATCCATGCTAACCGATATCGGTTTGTTATCTGCTGATGCCAGTTTGTATGACGCGGCAAATATCGGCCTGATGCATCACGTAACAGCCGCACTGCGTGCACATGTGCTGTTCCAACGAGATGTCGATTATATTGTGCAAGATAATCAAATTGTGATTGTTGACGAGTTCACTGGTAGAAGTATGCCGGGCCGTCGGTGGTCTGAAGGTCTGCATCAAGCTGTTGAAGCTAAGGAAAATGTGAAGATTCAAAATGAGAATCAAACATTAGCGTCAATTACATTCCAGAATTACTTCCGTTTGTATAACAAATTGTCAGGTATGACCGGTACGGCTGATACCGAAGCTTATGAGCTTCAGTCCATTTATGGTTTGGAAGTAGTGGTTATTCCGACACATAAAGAAATGCTGCGTAAGGATGAAGCGGACCGTATTTACTTAACGGCGAAAGAAAAGTACGACGCTATTCTGGAAGATGTGAAAGACTGCGTGAAACGTGGCCAACCTGTGTTAGTGGGTACCGCTTCGATTGAAAGTTCAGAATACCTTCATAGTTTACTTAAAAAAGCCAAAATTCCACATGAAGTGCTCAATGCGAAGTTCCACGAAAAAGAAGCGCATATCATTGCCAATGCGGGTATGCCTTCAGCGGTGACTATTGCAACAAATATGGCCGGTCGTGGTACTGATATCGTACTGGGTGGCAGCCTGGAAGCAGAATTAGAGGCGTTACCAGAAGACACCAGTGAAGAACAAAAACAAAAAATCCGCCAGGAGTGGATGAACCGTCATGAAGCTGTGTTGGCTGCAGGTGGCTTGCATATCATCGGTACGGAGCGTCATGAGTCTCGTCGTATTGATAATCAGTTGCGTGGTCGTTCTGGCCGTCAGGGTGATCCTGGTTCAACGCGTTTTTACTTATCGCTTGAAGATAATTTAATGCGTATTTTTGCGTCAGAGCGTATGGCTGGTTTGATGCAGAAATTAGGCATGGAAGAGGGTGAAGCTATTGAGCATCCTTGGGTATCCCGTGCCATTGAAAATGCGCAGCGTAAAGTTGAAGGTCATAACTTTGATATTCGTAAACAGTTACTTGAGTTTGATGATGTCGCCAATGACCAGCGTAAAGTCGTTTATGAGCAACGTAATGAATTGATGGCGGCTGATGATGTGTCAGAAACCATCACATCAATGCGCAGTAGTGTAATTAATGATGTTATCAGTTTGTATATTCCGCCTAACAGCATTGATGAACAGTGGGATACCGCTGGTCTTGAGGATGCGTTACGCGAAGAGTTTGCTTTAGATGCGCCGGTTAGAACGTGGTTAGATCAAGATGATTCTCTGCATGAAGAATCATTACGTGAACGTATCGTAGAAGAAGCTGAAAAAGCCTATAAACAGAAAGAACAGGCGGTTGGTGAAGAATTGATGCGTCATTTTGAAAAAGCCATCATGTTGCAAACACTAGATTCGCAATGGAAAGATCATCTGGCGCAGATGGATTATTTACGTACCGGTATCAACTTACGTGGTTACGCACAAAAAGATCCTAAGCAAGAATATAAACGTGAATCGTTCAGTCTGTTTAAAACCATGCTGGATAATATTAAACATGAAGTAATCAAGTTGATTTCTCGTGTTCAGGTTCGCGCTGAAGAAGATGTGGAAGCTGTTGAAGAACAACGCCGACAAACGGCTGAAATGGAATATCAACATGAGCAGGCTCAGCAATTAGCCAGCAGTGAAGACAATCAACAAGAAGATTTAGCAGCTCATCAGCCTTACACACGTGAAGGTAATAAAGTGGGACGTAATGATCCTTGTCCTTGTGGCAGTGGTAAGAAGTTTAAACAGTGTCACGGAGCGATTAGTTAATGGCAGTGAATTTGTCAGCACCTACTGCAGAAGCATTATTAGCTGTTAAAGGTATCCGGCTTGCCACAGCAAGTGCAGGAATAAAAAAGCCTGGTAGACAGGATGTTGTTTTGATTGAGCTGGCAGAAGGTACACAAACAGCAGCTGTCTATACAAAAAATGCGTTTTGTGCAGCACCTGTTATTGTGGCTAAACAACATCAAAGCAATGAAGCATCGCGCTATTTACTCATCAATTCTGGTAATGCTAATGCCGGTACCGGTGATGCAGGCCTTTTAGCCGCAAAATCCTGTTGTCAGGCTGTCGCCGATGTGGCTCATGTCAATGAGGCCAGCGTTTTACCTTTCTCTACAGGTGTCATTGGTCAGCCACTACCAGTTGATAAAATCAGTGCAGTATTACCGGAAGCCTATAGTCGTTTATCTGAAGATAATTGGCTGGCTGCCGCCCATGGCATTATGACCACTGATACCATTGCTAAAGCAAAATCTGTTCAGTTACAGCTTGATGGCAAAACCATCACGATTACAGGCATATCAAAAGGATCCGGCATGATCCGGCCTGATATGGCCACCATGCTGGCCTATATTGCGACTGATGCCAATATCGACTCTGCGGTATTAAAGACAATGCTTAATACTGCCATGGGGCAGTCATTCAATCGCATTACGGTAGATGGTGATACATCAACTAATGATGCTTGTGTATTAATGGCAACCTGCCAGGCAGGTAATGAAGAAGTTAAACAAATCAGCACCGCTGAAGGTGAAACTTTGCAGGAAGCGATTACTGATGTGTGTCGTTATCTGGCTCAAGCGATTGTGCGTGACGGTGAAGGTGCCACCAAGTTTATTACCATCAATGTTGAACAAGGCCAAAGTCAGGAAGAGTGTCGTCAAGTGGCTTATACCATTGCCCATTCGCCATTAGTAAAAACCGCATTGTTTGCGTCTGATCCAAACTGGGGACGAATCCTGGCGGCCGTTGGTCGAAGTGGTCTAATAGATTTTGATTTATCAGGCGTGTCTATTTTTATTGGTGATGTCTGTATTGTTGAATCTGGTCAACCTGAGAATAGTTACACTGAAGAAAAAGGCCAGGCTGTGATGGCTGAGTCAGAAATTACTATCACGGTGAAATTGAACCGAGGTGATGCCTATGATCAAGTCTGGACCTGTGACTTTTCTTACGACTACGTAAAAATTAACGCTGAGTATCGCACCTGAATTAGAGCAAACAATGAGCGAAAATACTATTACCACCCTGAGTGAGTTTCTGGAGCAGAGTGGCGCCCATTATCGCGTCTTTGATATGGGCCGTAGAGTCACCAAACTGAGTGCTAAGAAATTTACTCGTTTTGAAGCGGCTGAAGTACCTTATCCGTATCCATTCCAACGTACCGCTCTATTTGGCATTATCTTTTGGCATCCACAATTCACAGACAGACACTATGTCTGGTTTCTCAAGTTTCCTCTCGATGAACAGGGGCTATTAATTCAGGCCGCTCGCGACGAGTTTCTGGTAATGGTACTGGATAGGGTAGGTGAGTATTTACTCGCTGCTGCTGATGGCAAGCATATTGAAGGCGCGTTAAAAGATAGTCCTTATAGCTTCAATCCACGCGAAGATCGGATGGCGGCTTTTAATGCACAGGCAACCAAAAGTCTCAGCTTAAGACCTTCATCATTTTACGAGGCAGCATACGACTACTTTACTGGTCAGAAACCGTTTGATAGTTGGCAAGTTCTTGGCATGCAGGGCGTTGCCGATATTGCGGTGAGAACTGATGATAAAACGCTGACAAAAGCGTTAATTCAAACCTTACCCCAGCTTCCACCTCAACCCTTTCATATGCTGACTTCATTTATGGAAAATGCTGAACCAGCGAATAATATGGTTGAGGCTTTGCAGTGGCGGCTTAAAAATGAGTTAGAGCAAAATCAGCCTGATATAACTGAGGTTTGTGCTTGTCTGAGGGCTGTCTCTAATACCTCTGCTCAGGGCATGGTTGAGAGTATGGTCAAGCAGACGCTTATGTCTGATATCAGTCGTCATATTGAAGTGTTAGCCGTGATTGCCGGTCGTTGCTGGAAAGTACTTGAGTCTTCGGAACTGTGTCAGCTATTTGTTGAAAAACTCGCTGTTAATGGAGCTGGTTATGAAGGCTTTAGCCATATACTGGCAGATTTAATGTTTATCCCTGGTATGCGTGAATTAGTGATGACAGCATTACGCAACCCAAACCGTTCAGCCGAGTTGACCCAGCAAGTGGGTACAATGTTTGGCTCTTGAGTTCTAGCATAAGATTTCTTCTGACTTACTGACGTTTCACTACTATGTACTATCAAGTACAACTTATTACACCCTATGCTCAAAGGATTGTTAGTATTAGGTTTCTTAAATGACAGAATACTAGTATGAAAATCTTATTATTAAGGATGATGGGCTTAGGTGATGTGGCTTCCATATTATTACCTGCAGCCAAGATAATGCGACAACGCTACCCTGATGCCGAGCTGGACGTGATGACATTTAATGTTGGCGCTGAACTGATGGGCTTGATGCCCGAAATTGATAAAGTGCATATGGTGACGTCAGAACAGTGGCCGTCTGAAATGCAGGAAGCCTTACCTCGCTTTATTGATTTGGCCGAATATCTTGCTTACGAAGAATACGATCAGATTATTAATCTTGATACTTGGTTTATGCCTTGTGTGCTGGCTAGATGTCTTAAAGATATGGGGCTGCCCATCGCGGGTAACTATCTGCAAATGTCGATGCAAGAGCTATTTTCATCATTGTTAACCTTTGAAATTCAACAATCATATGTTCAACAGCCATGGCAATACATAGAAAGTACCTTTCCTAATATGGCCCAGTGGTTTGAGCGTTGGTGGGATAAGCCTGAATATGCTGAAATGGCCTATCCACAGTTTTACTTAAATCAGTGTTGTCAGTTCCCTGAAACTATCGATATTTCTTTGGATAACTTTGATAAAACCGTGACTTTTCCATGCGGTGAGCGGCAAAGAGTTATTGCTTTATCGACTTCTGGACGTATTGCCAGTAAACAATATCCCTATAAGGACGAATTGAAGCGTTTACTGGAAGATGAAGGTTATTATGTGTGGAGCGAGTTTAATGGTGAAGTGAGCATGGATGTCACGCTCGGGCGTTTGGCGAAAACGGACTTATTAATTACCGTAGCAACAGCGACACAGTGGTTAGCCAGGCTGGTTGATTGTCCATCTTATATGATCACTGGCCCTTTGCCTCCATCCATTCTCGGAGCAGAAGTCTCAGCAGAGAAACATATTGATTGTCAGTATTGCGCACAAAGTAAGTGTCATTTGGATACGCCATTTGCCTGTATGGATATCAAACCAGATCTTATTGTGCAGCAGGTGAAAAACTTCTTTAATGACAAAGATAAAGTGCAATAAATTTTTTTACCCTGCCAAGGCAGGGAACAGGCCCTTTAAACCATTCGCAATAAACTCGACCGCAATAGCAGCCAGAATAAGCCCCATAATACGTGTAGCGATATTGATACCATTTGTAGACATACGGCGGGCTATCCATGGCACCAGCAATAATAAAATCCATAACAACAAGCCCAGCAGGATGATATCCAGGGCGATAATACTGTAATGGGCAACGCCATGACCTTTATAAGCATTAATGATGACGGTACTGATTGCACCCGGACCCGCAAGAAGAGGCATGGCAAGAGGAACAACAGCAATGGACTCACCTGACTGCTGGGCCAGTTCATGATTTTGTTTCAGGCCTTTACTGGTGTTATGAAGCATGCCAATACCCATCAGTAACAGCATGATGCCACCACCAACACGAAACGAGTTAATACTGATGCCAAAAAACTCTAAAATCCACTGCCCTAAAAAGGCTGTGACTAAAAGAATGGTTGTGGCAGCGATAATCACAGTCCGTGCTATTTTTGCACGCTCAGCACTGCTGTAATCAGCCGTCAGACTGATGTAAATGGGAATAATCCCTAGTGGATTAACAATGGCGATTAAGGACACCAGAAATTTTGTATATTCAGTATAGTCGAGCATGATTAGCTTAGATTCTTATCTTCAATATGTGTGGTAATACCATCAATTGTTTTGCTATTTTTTTCTCGCCAATAGTCTTCAATCCCTGTAGTCCCTTTTTTTTCAGCCCAATTATTGAGCTGCTCACGTTCACCGTTATAGTCGAAAAAAGGAACTGCCATGCCACAAGAGGTTTGGACTAAATCAATGTTCAGATCAAATATTTGTCGGGCACCTGGTAGTGGGTCAAACAAATGGAATAATTCATGCCATTCGGCATCATTTTGATGAATCACGCTGGCAATACCATACAGACGCAAAATCATGGGTTTATCGCTAAAGGCACAGAACACAATGGTCATTCGGGGATGTTGCTGAATATGGCCTGCTGTTTCATTACCGCTGCCGGTTACATTGAGCCAAATGACTCTGTTCGGGGTCAGAACGCGAAGTGAGTCCATACCTTTTGGTGAAATATTCACACGACTATGTTCCGTCGCTGTGCCAACAAAAAAGAGATGTTGTTGCTGAATAAATTCGATTAAGCGATCAGATAACGCCTCAAATTTCTGTCCCATATTCGTTTATAAGCCTTTTCTGTTTTCGACGATTTGCTTTTGCCATTCGTGTTCCATCATCACCTCATAAGTCGATTCCACCCGATCAAGAAAAACATGACCTTGCAGATGATCAAACTCATGCTGAAAAACGCGGGCAAGGAAACCATCATATCGAGTTTCAACCCATTCAGCCTGGCGGGTTTGATAACGAACATGAATCTGAGTATGACGAGGCACTAATCCACGGATACCGGGTAGGCTAAGGCAACCTTCCCAGTCTTTTTCTTGTGTATTTGAGGTGGAAATGATTTCTGGGTTAATGACCAAAAAAGCAGGCACATCCGGCGCATGAGGATAACGGGCATTCGGATGGGATGACATGATAAAAAAACGCTGCGAAATCCCTACTTGTGGTGCGGCGATACCCATGCCGCCTTTTTCCATCACAAAATCCATCAGCTTATCCAGTTGTGACTGGAAGGCGGGATTCATAATGTCTTCAACTTTTTCAGTAGGTTGACGTAGTATCGGATGGCCTAACTGAAAAATGTCGAAAAGTTTTGTCATATTAAAGGTGCTTGTAACGGATCATGTAATCGGAACCAACCTGCAATACTGTAACGATCTCGGTAGCTTTTGACTACTTCATGCGGAAATTGCTCACTGAGAAAAATCACAAAACAGCCAAAGTTTGGGTTCACGCTTTCAATGACGGTATCTGAATCAGCTGCATAAATGAATAACTGACCACCATCAGCTTCTTGCCATTCAGGATTGAGATAGAGCACGGTGGTTAATACCCGGTTAGATTCACCTTTGAATGCATCGACATGTTTTTTATAAAAAGCCCCCGGTGCGTAATGCGCATAATGGGCTTCGTAATCAAACAAGCCCATAAACAAGCGACGGTTCATAGCCAGACGAAACTCAGCCATCTGATCGAGATAAGCTTTATCAATACTGTTGTCCAACGTTAGCCAGCGGGTTTCATCACGACGAACAGTGTTATTCAACTGAAAGTCCTGTTCACGGCCAATACCTGCACGTTTGAAGTCATCTTCATCCAGGTTCATCACACGTTGTTGTAATGCATTATTCAAATTAGCATGGAGAAGCTGTGGCAGGACGCAATAGCCTTTATCAGCTATGGCATCAGCAATGTAATCATAGGTGGCTTCTGTGGGGTGAATTAACGGCTTCAAGCATGCAATCTCCAAACGGACAAATAAGACCAGACCGATTACTTTAGATGGAGAGCTTGGGAGTCTAATGACCGGCTGGTTCCATTGAGGTAAGGGGTTGAGCAGGCAGCAAAATTTAGCAAATTTTTGCTGTTTAGGTATGATTTTTTTCTGCTTAGCCGAAAAACCAATAGGCCACAGCGATAGCCGCTAAAATGCCAGCAAAATCTGCGGCAAGTCCACAGCCAATCGCGTGGCGAATATGTTTGATACCGACCGAACCAAAATACACGGCTAATACGTAAAAAGTCGTTTCGGTGCTGCCTTGAACAATGGAGGACAGACGTCCAGCAAACGAGTCGGCACCATAGGTTTGCATGGTATCGACCATCATGGCTCTGGCACCACTGCCACTGAAGGGTTTCATTAATGCCGTGGGCAGTGCTTCTATAAAACGATCATCCAATCCCAGACTAAGCACTAGATGGCGTAATCCTTCTGCCAGCATATCCATTGCACCACTGGCCCGGAAAATACCAATGGCTACCAGCATAGCCACAAGATAGGGAATAATGGTAATGGCTGTTTCAAAACCTTCTTTAGCACCATCAATAAAGGCGTCATAAGCATTTACTTTTTTTATCCATGCTGCAGTAATAAAGACAATCACCAGAGAAAATAAAATTACATTACTGATTAACGATGATTGGTTCACCATGTCCTGTTGTGGCAAGTTAGAAAAGTACAACAATAAAGCAAAAACGACGGCTGTGAACCCGCCAAGATAGGCCAGAACAACCCGATCCAAGAGATTAATCTTCTGCACCCAGGCCACACTGAGTAATCCAACCAGGGTTGAAATATAGGTTGCGATCAGAATTGGAATAAACACATCGGTTGGGTTGGCGGCGCCCATTTGTGCCCGGTAGGTAAATATGGTGACTGGGAATAACGTCACCGCAGATGTGTTGATGACCAGAAAAAGTATTTGTGCATTACTGGCGGTATCCTTAAAAGGATTTAACGTCTGCAATTCTTTCATGGCTTTGATGCCAAGCGGGGTTGCTGCATTATCTAAGCCCAATGCATTAGCAGAAATATTCATTACCATTGCACCGATAGCGGGATGGTTTTTGGGAACATCCGGCATGAGGCGCTGGAATAATGGCGTTAGGGCATAGGTCAGTAATTGTATAAAGCCGCTACGTTCGCCAATTTTCATGATGCCGAGCCACAAGGCAAGCACGCCGGTGAGTCCTAATGCTATTTCAAAAGCAGTTTTAGCCAGTTCAAACATGGCTTGCATCAGTTGAGTAAATATCAACTGGTCGCCCAGCACTAATAATTTAATCAGTGCGACAACAAAAGCGATAAGGAAAAAAGCCATCCAGATGATATTCAGCATAGCGCTATTGTGGCATGAGTGAATTGTTTGCGGAAGCGAGTGTATTGAAGCAATAAAAAAAGCCCGCGCATGTGTCACATACGCGGGCTGTTAATCAGTTTTTCTTAATTTAGTCGCGATTCGCTTTTCTTTGCTTTTTTGCGGCTATGGCTGGACGCTTTTTGGTTTTTGCTGGCAGTGGTCCTGCCCGACGTGGCTTTCTTTCAGCTCTTGCTGAAGAAGTATCAGCATCTGAATCAGGCAGACTAATTTCAAGCTGTTTATTGTTAACCCAGACTTTTCTTAAATGCTGAAAAATATCTTTTGGCATACCATCTGGTAAATCAACAAGACTGTGATCCTGATTAATCGTAATACGACCAATCATGCGACTATCCATGCCAGCTTCATTGGCGATAGCACCGACAATGTGTTTAGGCTCAACATTTTGTTCTGTACCGACTTCAATCCGGTACGTCTTCATGCCTTCTTCAGCTTGATGGGACGTTTGGCGACGAGGACTACGTTCTGCTCTGGGTGGTCTTTCTGAACGCATACCACGTTCACCACGATTTGCTCTTTCAGGACGGTCACTACGCTCAGCACGCTCTCTGGGTTGCTTACGCTCTGAATGGACAACGGGAGGATTTAATGGGCGCGCTTTTTGCACTTGAAAGGCTAATGCTGCAGCCATTTCAATCGGATCTGCATTATGTTCTTCCTGATACTGACGAATCAGGTTCTCAAAAAAGGCCAAATCCTGTGACTCGATAGTTTCCGTTAAGTCTTGTTTGAAAGCCATCACACGGCGATCAGCAATATCTTCGCTGCTTGGCAATTGCATGCGGGTGATGGTTTGTTTGGTCGCTTTTTCAATCGCGCCCAACATGCGTTTTTCACGTGGTGAGACAAATAAAATGGCTTCACCTTTACGACCGGCACGACCTGTTCTGCCGATACGGTGAACGTAAGATTCAGTGTCGTAAGGAATATCGTAATTGACGACATGACTCATGCGCTCAATATCCAGACCACGTGCAGCCACATCGGTGGCAACCAGGATATCAATCTTGCCGGCTTTCATTCTTTCGATGGTTTTTTCACGTAAAGCCTGATTCATATCACCGTTTAATGGTGAGCTGGCATAACCGCGAGCTTCAAGCTTTTCAGACAGATCAACGGTCGCATTTTTGGTACGGACAAAGATGATCATGCCATCGAAGTTTTCGACTTCCAGAATACGGGTAAGCGCATCCAGTTTATGTAAACCGGTGACTTGCCAGTAACGTTGTGTGATCGTATCAACCGTCGATGTTTTTGACTGGATGTGCACATCCACTGGATCTTTTAAATAACGCTGAGCTACCCGATGGATAGGCTTTGGCATTGTTGCTGAGAACAGCGCAACCTGACGATTTTCTGGTGTTTCTTTCAGTATGGTTTCAACATCATCAATAAAACCCATGCGCAGCATTTCATCAGCTTCGTCCAGCACAAGTGCTTTCAGATCTTCGAGTGGTAATTTGCCACGACGGATCAAATCAAGAATACGACCAGGGGTGCCGACGATAACCTGTGGGCTACGTTGTAACTGGCGTAGTTGAATCCCCATGCTTTGACCACCGTAAACGGGTAAAACATGGAAGTTTTTCATGTGGCGGCCGTAGCCTTGCATCGCTTCTGCGACTTGAATAGCTAACTCACGTGTTGGGGTGAGTACCAGAATTTGAGGTGTCTTTTGACGATCATTCAAACGACTTAAGAGAGGCAGAGAAAACGCGGCAGTTTTACCTGTACCGGTTTGGGCCTGGCCCAGTAAATCACGACCCTCTAATAAAGGCGTAATACTTTGTGCTTGAATGGGTGACGGTGTTTCGTAACCGGCTTCTTTGATTGCTTTGACAATAGCGGGAGCGATACCCAACTCACTAAATGAGGGGATCGAGTCAAGTTGTTCTGTGGACATGCAAAAACCTGTGAATGTCAGTTTTGAACGCAAAACTGAGGAGCGGGATGATAAACCGCATATTATACAATCCTGAACAAGCAAAAGATAGAAAAATCATTTGTTTAATGTGATATGGCGCATTTCTGGTAATGTCAGGTTTTAGGTTTTATGATGGCTTAGAACGTTATCTATCACAGAAAGGAGCGAGAGATGAGTGAACATACATACAAACTGATTGAGTTAACCGGTAGTTCCAGTGAAAGTTCAGATCAGGCGATTCAAAATGCTATCAAAAAAGCTGGCGAAACCGTCAAGCATATGCACTGGTTTGAAGTGATTGAAACACGTGGCTATATTGAAAACGATGGTGTGAAATACTGGCAGGTCACGATCAAAGTCGGATTTAGAATCGAAGATTAAGCATCGCTCCAAAAAGGATAATCATGACAAAAGCAACCCAGACCGATGTCATTATCATTGGGGCAGGCACGGCCGGCTTAGCAGCCCTCAAACAAGTACAGAAAGAGACTGAGAATTTTTTGTTAATTAACGAAGGCGAGTACGGCACTACCTGTGCCCGAGTCGGCTGTATGCCTTCCAAGCTGCTTATCGAAGCGGCCAATGCGTATCATCATCGTCATACTTTTGCTGAGTTCGGTATTCAACACGCCGATCAACTGACGGTTGATATCGCTGCAGTATTCGAGCGGGTTCGTCATCTGCGAGATTATTTTGTATCAAGCACATTATCATCCATTCGTGATATTGAAGATAAGGTTATTACCGGACGTGCCTGTCTTAAGGGGCCGAATACCATCAGTGTTAATGATCAGTTAATCACCGCAAAAAAAATAATCATCGCTACGGGTTCCAGACCGATAGTGCCGGCTGACTGGCAACAGATCGGCGACACAAAAATACTGACAACAAATACCTTGTTTGAACAAAAAAACTTAAAACCCAGAATGGCGGTGATAGGTCTCGGGGCAATCGGTATTGAAATGGCGCAGGCTTTGTCACGATTAGGCATCAAAGTGACCGCCTTTGGTGCAGAATCTTTATTGGCAGGGCTGACAGATAAAAAGGTCAGTGATGCGCTAAAGCAAGCTTTGGCTGAAGAGTTTGATATTTTCACTGAGGCCAAGGCCGATCTTATTGAGACGGAAACGGGCGTGAAAGTGGTCAGTGAGCATAATGAAGTTGAGGTGGATCAGGTTTTGGTCGCTGTAGGTCGTCGACCTAACCTCGATGGGATGGGATTGAATACGCTGGATGTGAGTCTTGACGACAAAGGCATGCCAGAAATTAACCCAAATTCAACACAAGTTGATGGAACGGCTGTCTTTATTGCGGGTGATGCCAGTGCGAATAAAATGCTGTTGCATGAAGTTGCCGATGAGGGCCGAATAGCGGGTCATAATGTTGTGAGCGACGGTATCAATGCCTATTGCCGACGAACTCCCTTAAGTGTGGTGTTCAGTGAGCCTGGAGCTGCGGTCGTTGGTTTATCTCTTGCTGAGCTTGAAGAGCAGAATATCGTGATTGGTGAAGTGGATTATGCTGATCAGGGACGGGCACGGGCGGCGCAACGTAATAAGGGCTTGATGCGAATATACCTGGATAAAGAGTCTGGCAAGCTTATTGGTGCTGAAATGGCCTGTCCTGCCGCTGAACATATGGCACATACTTTGGCTTTAGCAATCAGTCAGGAACTGACGGCAACTCAGGTGCTGGCGATGCCGATTTATCATCCGGTGCTGGAAGAGGGAATGCGGACGGCCTTGCGTCACGCGAATAAACAATTACAAGCTTCACATGGCTTTGATTTATCTCGTTGTGATGCTTTTCAGGCAGAAGCCTTGGATTAAAGTTAAGCTCAGCTGAGGCAATAATGCCTCAGCTGAACTGAATATGAACTAACTAGTTGGTGACACCGAGGCTTTTCAGGTATTCATCATAGCTGCCGCGGAAATCGGTGATGCCATCGGCTTCCATATCAAAAACACGTGTCGCTAATGAAGAGACAAATTCACGATCATGGCTGACAAAAATCAGTGTGCCTTCAAATTGTTCCAATGCCATGTTTAATGATTCAATCGATTCCATATCCATATGGTTGGTCGGTTCGTCCATAACCAGGATATTAGGACGTTGCAGAATCAATTTGCCGAATAACATACGACCTTTTTCACCACCGGATAAGACGTTGGCTTTTTTATCAATGCTGTGACCAGAAAATAGTAAACGACCTAACGTGCCTCTGATGACTTGTTCATCATCTTCTGGACCTGCCCATTGAGACATCCATTCAAACAGTGTCAAATCGTCTTTAAACAGGTGATCATGATCTTGTGCGTAATAACCAATATTGGCATTTTCTGACCATTTTACTTCACCAGCTTTAGGTGGCAGCTCACCTACCAGGGTTTTGACTAAACTGGTTTTACCAATACCGTTGGGTCCGATGATCGCAATTTTTTCACCGACTTCTGTCATGAAACTAAAGTCTTTAAACAGTGAGGTTTCATCCGATTCATAGAACTGGGTGATTTTGCTGACTTCTAAGGCATTACGGAATAATTTCTTTTCCTGATCAAAACGAATAAAGGGATTGACCCGGCTGGAAGGTTTGATATCTTCCAGCTGGATTTTTTCCATTTGTTTCTGGCGAGATGTCGCTTGTTTGGCTTTGGATGCGTTTGCTGAGAAGCGAGCGACAAAGCCTTGCAGTTCTTTTATCTGGGCTTTTTTCTTGGCGTTATCAGCCATCAGACGTTCGCGGGCCTGTGTTGATGCCAGCATATATTCATCATAATTACCCGGGTAGATTCGCAGCTCACCATAATCCATATCGGCCATATGCGTACAAATACTGTTCAGGAAATGGCGGTCATGCGAAATAATAATCATGGTGCTGTTTCGCTGATTAAGGGTATCTTCCAGCCAACGGATAGTATTGATGTCCAAATGGTTAGTCGGCTCATCCAACAGCATGATGTCTGGGTCGGCAAACAGCACCTGGGCCAGCAAAATACGTAACTTCCAACCTGGTGCGACTTCACTCATCGGACCGTAGTGTTGTTCGACAGGAATGCCGACACCTAATAACAGTTCGCCTGCACGGGACTCAGCGGTATAGCCATCCATCTCAGCATATTGGCCTTCCAGTTCGGCTACTTTCAGGCCATCTTCTTCGCTCATTTCTGGCAGGTTATAGATACGGTCACGCTCAATATGGACTTCATACAGTTCAGGTTGGCCCATGATCACCACATCGATGACGCGTTCATTTTCGTAGGCAAACTGATCCTGCTTTAATACAGCAAAGGACTCATTCACATCACGCATTACGTTGCCTGATGTTGGCTCCAGCTGTTTAGCAAGAATTTTCATAAAGGTGGATTTACCACA
>NZ_DDCG01000005.1:79265-115571 GCF_002335235.1 Methylophaga sp. UBA2012
AGAATTTTCATAAAGGTGGATTTACCACAACCATTAGCGCCAATAAGACCATAACGGTTGCCGTCGCCAAATTTGACGGACACATTTTCAAATAGGGGTTTGGCACCAAATTGCATGGTGATATTTGCGGTACTAAGCAAGGGAATATCCTGTTATTTAAGTGCGACGAGAATGACGCTGAAAAAAAGCGCCATTATACAGATTGTTAGCGTGAAGCGATAAGGGCTAATTTCGCCTGACGACTTAGTTTTTTTATGGCGGCTTCGCGTTTGGAGGCTGTGCTCCTATCAGGGTGGGTTTCCTGAAAGACAATTTTTTTTGCCTGACTGGTATGGAAGAACCTGGCGCCGCCTTTGCCTTGCTGATGTTGCTGAAAGCGGCGGGAAATATCGGTGGTGATGCCGGTATAAAGATGACCGTTCTCCGCTTCGATAATATAAACCGTCCAGTCAGTTTTTGTCGTCAAAATCGAGAGCGACCGAATTAATACAATAACGCAGCCCTGTAGGAGCCGGTCCATCATCAAAAATATGACCTAAATGTGCGTCACAGGACTGACAGCGCACTTCTGTACGATCCATACCATGACTATGATCTGCCAGATGATTCACCACGCCATGCGATATCTGTGCAGAAAAACTTGGCCAGCCACAACCTGAATCAAATTTATTGTCGGATGAAAATAAAGGCTGCTTACAACATATACATCGGTATACACCTTCATCATCATGATCGACGTAGATGCCAGAAAATGCGGGCTCGGTTCCAGATTGACGAGTCACATAAAACTGCTCTTCACTGAGTTCTTGCCGCCACTCAGCATCGGATTTTAGAAGTTTGTTGGGCATTTTATTTTTGAAGTCGTACCTACGAAGCTGACTATTGTAGGCAAAACATGCTGAAAAATCAGCCTAACTGAATTTTTGGAGGAAGGGGGAGTGAAATCAGAGAAAAAAAGTTGCCAGCCGAAAGACTGGCAACAAACTCGGTTTTCAGATTTAAGAGAGAGGGAGCAGGTCAGTCTTTGTTAATACAAATTCCTATCAACTCCATCGGTTACAAATGATAATGATTATTATTTAAATTATCAAGTAGTTTGTTGGATTAATTTTATGCTATCAGTTTTTTATAATAAATTCATGAGGTTACTATGGATCTTGGCAGGTTTTATTTGAGTGCCGGATTAAATTATCGATCAATTTTGCGTTTTATGAATTAGTTTGCCTGGTAGCGTTATGGTCTTTACATGCTTTTACATAGGTTTACTTTTTTCTATCTATTATCAATGAGTTAAAAGAAATATAGTGTTGGCTAAATTGGTGGCATAGCTGGAAGACTATCGTCATCCTTTGATTGATAAGGGTGGAGTTATGACTATAAATGGTACATCTAACAGTCTGAAGTCTCAGTACACACGACAGTCGAATATTACTGAGAAGGCCAATGCTATTTATAAAAAGTTGAATGAAGGTGAACAAAATTTTCTCGATAAAGACACCGTAGAAAAAGCGCTCCAGGATATTTCTGTTATTGAGTTAAGAAACCAGGAACAATTTTCTTTGGATAGTTCTAATCCAGAATCTATAGATAGCCAAAAACAAACATCAACGAGTCAATACGAGCTGGCCGCTGAACTTGCTATACGATTGAAGGGAAATGAAAACCAGATCGGAAAACAGCAACGACCTCTGAATTTGAGTATGGATGACAGCGGTGTCTTAGTGCGAACGGTGATGAAAGATGACTCAGCTGATAAGGACAAAAAGACGAATTCGTCGTCAAACAATAGAACTGAAGGTTACCGGCAAGCATTTAATGCTATAGACAATAATCAGCCACACATCACGATTATTGCATAGTGACAATTTTCATCCTATTCCCCTGACAAAGATTCAATTGTGTTTGTCAGGGGTTTTTTGTTTAAAATCAGTTTATTAGATGGCGGCAATTATTGCCGTCATCTATATCTACATATCATGAAACCATGATCAAGTTTGTTTTTGATATTTAAAATGTTTTGCGATAATCATTGCCATATTCTTTTTTACAAAAATTTACACATATTTAACTTAACTTTACTGGCTAAACCCTTTAATACCAAGGCCTGTGGCCGATATATTGCTCAATAGGCCTTGTAGTTCTTTATTTATTTAGAGCTACTTTTGTTTTTAACATAAGGAAATATGTGATGAGTATTAACGGGATAAGTGCCAGTAATGGCAGTATGCTGTACTCGTATCTGAACAATCTGAAAAAGTCGGGTTCATCAGATTCGGACGAGTCTTCTCTGTTACAAACAGCATTGAGTACTGCAAGCTCAACATCATCATCTACAAGTATTGGATCAGGTTCTTACGAAAGTGGATTGGCGGCGAATGAGGCTGGGGTAAGAGCCAGAATGCCTCCACCACCTGAAGAAGATAATGGTTTCAGCCAATCTCAATTATCTGAAATGGCCTCTGATGACTCGCCTATGAGCGAATTATTCAGCGCATTGGCGGAGAATTTTGATGAAGCCGATATGGATAGTGATGGTGTTATTACTCGTGATGAAGCCATGAGTTTTGCTGAAGCCAATGATATCGATGTAGCACCGCCACCTGGTGGACAGGGACCAGCAGCAATGGCAGAACAGGGGCTGACACAAGGTCAGCTTTCCGAGATGTCATCTGAAGATTCACCAATGAGTAGCCTGTTTAGTGCATTAGCCGAAAATTTCGATGAAGCTGATGCCAATGAAGACGGTGTTGTCAGTCAGGCTGAGGCAATGGCTTACGCAAAAGATAATGACATTGCTATGCCTGCGCCGCCTCAAGGTGGTGGTGCAATGTCTGACGAAGGTCTGACACAGAAGCAGTTATCTGATATGGCATCTGAAGAGTCACCGCTGAGTGATCTATTCAGTGCTATGGCAGATAATTTTGAGGATGCAGATGCTGATGGTGATGGCGTTGTGACACAAAGTGAGGTGATGGAATATGCCAAGCTGAATGACATGAGCTATCTTGAGCGTGAACCAGCATTATCTGTTTCCGCTTAACTAACTGTAACCACTCCGATGATCATCGGAGTGGTTATTTCTTATAAGGTAAATTGACTTCGACACGAAGTCCGCCATTCTCTCTATTAGACGCTTTTATTTCACCGCCATGTGTATCAATGGCACGATAGGCAATAGCTAATCCTAACCCAATGCTATCGTTTCGCTCAGTCAGGTGACCACGGAAGAATGGTTTAAATATGGATTCTAAATCCGCTTCAGCAACGCCCGGACCATTATCTTCAATCACTATAGATAGGCGGTGTTTTTCACTATCTGTCGATACTGTCAGTTTAACTTCGGAATTTAACGGGGAGAACTTGATGGCATTTCGCAGAATATTTTCAATAGCACGATGAATTAATTCACTTCGTACTGTGATAAAGATATCTTCAATGGCTGAGTAATGAATCTTGATTTCTTTACTACTTGCTTCAAAGCGTGCATCACTGATGATTTCGTCAAGAAGATCATTCAAGCAAATTTCGGTTTGTACATTATCTGTGACACCTGTTTCTAAACGAGATAAGACGAGTAGCTCGCCGACCAGATCACTCATCCGTTGTGATTCACGTTCAATACGATTCAGTATTTCATGGGTTTTTTCTGGTTGTTGCTCGGCGATACCTATTGCCGCTTGCATGCGAGCTAATGGGGAGCGAAGTTCATGGGATACGTCATGCAGCAGGCGTTGTTGTGCTGACATCAGATGCCCAATTTTGCCGGCCATATCATCAAAATTTTTGCCCAATTCCACCAATTCATCGTGTCGCCGTCCCATTTTTTCACCAATACGAGTCTGCAATTGGCCTTCGGCAAGTTTTGCAAATGACTGGCGCAATAAACCAATGGGTTTGGTGAAGTACCAGGCCAATATTGCACTAAAAAAAATAGCTGCAATCAGACCTGATCCAATCAGCAACATGAGTGGGTAGGGAACAGCCTCAGCGGGTGGGGGAGGTAAACGTCTGGCTTCAAATGGTGGTGCTGGAAAAGGCTCATTCAGCATTGGAGCTGGTCCGAACTCTCGTCGCTCATGAGGTGGACCAATAAATAATGTTTCGGCAATGCCTCTTTTAATAGGCGAAAAAAGGAGCAATGAATGACCTTCATTATCGGTGACATAACGGATCGCTAATGGAAACTCTCCTTGCAGAAATAAGGCTCTCGCATAAGCAACAACTTTGGGATCGATTGAGCGACCAAGGATTTCATTACCATTATCATTAATGGCATACACTTTAGGAAACGGGGCCTGTTGGGCTTTTTCCAGAAACGTGATCAGCGCAGCCTCGCCGCCATAACTAAAGATATCTGCTGCAACGGACACAAAAGCGTGTGCATGGACATCAATCTCAGGATCGGTTTTATTTGCCTGTTCTTGAATAGATTTATGGTGTAACCAGACGACAGTGCCAACGCTGATACCGGCAACTAAAAGCGCTAGCCAGAATACGATAAAGAATTTCCAGAATAATTTACTCATTCTCATCAGTTAGTCTCGAATGAACTGATAACCCTTACCACGAATGGTTTGGATATACGATTGTCCATCCTGCTGATTTCCCAGTTTTTGACGAATACTACTCATATGCACATCAATACTGCGGTCAAATCTGACTAAAGGCCGACCTAAAGCGCGCTGAGAGAGTTCGTCTTTGCTGACAACATGGCCTGCTTTACGGACTAAAGTTTCGAGTAAATTAAATTCAGTACTGGTAAGGTCAAGCGGTTTATCAAACCATAAAACCTGACGTTTTTGAGCACTTAATTGCAAGGGGCCTATCTGAATATCCTGAGTCTGCATATCGACCATCAGAGCATCCATTCGACGCAGAATGGCCCGAATTCGGGCGACGAGTTCTCTTGGCGTACAGGGTTTTGGCACATAGTCATCAGCGCCGGATTCTAATCCAATAATTCGATCAATATCATCGCCCTTGGCTGTAAACATCAGTACTGGTATCAAACTTTTTTGACGAATTTGTAATAGTATTTCTGTGCCGGTAATGTCCGGTAACATCATATCCAGAATGATTAAATCGTAATCACCTGTTAATGCCATTTCTAAACCAGCTTTGCCTGTCAAGCTGGTACTGACCTGAAATTGCTCTTGTTGTAAATATTCTTGGAATAGTTCAACCAGTTCAGCATCATCATCAATGATGAGTACATTAGCCACATTAAGCTCCTTATTCTATTGATGTTGTCATGATAGTGCTTACTTGTTGTCTGCTCCAGAGTTAAACGACTATCTTTACTCGTTTTTACCTTTGGCTAACCCTCATTAACATCCATATCCCGGATACTACGTCATAAGTTTTGAGCCTAAATAGGCCTAAAGAATAAAGATCTGGTTTGTATATGGAGGTAGCTGATGAAGAAGCTAATGTTTTTGATAATGTTATTACCAATAGTGGCTATCGCCAATCCGATGATGGATAGAGATGTTTCGCCACCACATAGTGATAATAAAATGCCACCACCGGCTATGCATATGTTACCTAAACCTGACGATGTAGGTTTTTTCTTACATGACCTCAATTTAACAACGGCGCAGAATGCCAAAATACTGATCTTATTAGAAAAAGAACGTGATTTGATGGAAGAAGACCGTGATGAAGCTCGTAAAGTCAGACGCGATATACAGGAAATGACGCTCTCGGATGATTTTGATAAGGAAAAGCTGGAAAAATTAATTGATAAGTCCCTGATGCTTCATAAGCGTTATGCACTCAAAAAAGCCGAGTTTTCCCATGAGCTTTATGCGGTTCTGGATCAGCAGCAACGACAGGCTTTAAAACTTAAGATGTTGAGTTTTAATACGCCATTCCCCGGTTAATAAAGAATATGCACGGCTCTCCCCGACCAATCCTCTCTCCCATCCTAGTGATGGGGAGGGCTGCTGCATTTATTTCAGTTTGGAGAGTTGGGTCAAGGCATAGCCCTGATGATATCCCTTGGCACGGATATTAAAGTAGTACTGACAATACGCTGAGAAATTATGCGGCGTGCCTTCTGTCGGTAAATGAGTAAACATATCAATCAAACTGACAGCACTTTCTTCAATCCCAATTTCTAATAACATGTCTTCTAGCTGAACTGCTCGGTTAGCAATCATACGTGGGCTCTCACGGAAGTGATGTGAGGCATGTTGTAAAATCTCAAGCCGATGTTCACGATCGGTCACTTCACCTCTTAATGCCGCTGCACTACGAAGAATCAACCAGTCTTCAGGCGCAAGACTATCATAGGGTTCCAGCCATTGAGGAATATCGTCTTTTTCTATGGGGGATGGCACCGTGCTGTCAGATGCGGTGAGATCATATTCTTCCTCATTGTCACCACAGGCGCTTAACAGGCTAATAAAAAGAAGGTAGAGAATAAACCGGATACGTGTTTTCACTTGTGAACACCATGTATGTGACTAAATACTCGTAGGCTAGCATCAGAGTAAACATCACCCTATCGGATATTCTCCTGATTTATTTTAGGAAATTTTTCCAGCGGGTGATTTTATGCCCCGGATTTGGCTATTCAATAAACGGATTCGGTATCATAGTCCTGATTTTTTAGTAGGGAATAAACATGGTTCTGGAACACGCGCCAAGTTGGCAGGCCGTCCTGGCTGCAGAGTTTAATGCACCTTATATGCAAGACTTGAAAGCTTTTCTGCGTCAGGAGAAAGACCAGCAGAAGAAAATTTATCCTCATTCTGCGGATTGGTTTCATGCTCTGGAAACGACACCGCTTGATGAGGTTAAAGTCGTTATCCTGGGCCAGGACCCGTATCATCAGCCTGGACAAGCGCATGGTTTATGCTTTTCCGTCAAACCTGGCGTCAAAGTGCCACCATCGCTGGTCAATATTTATAAAGAGCTGGAATCCGATCTGGGGGTGACCCCTGTTAAACACGGTTATCTGGAATCATGGGCGAAGCAGGGCGTATTGTTACTCAACGCCGTATTAACTGTAGAAGATTCAAATGCTAATGCTCATCAGGGAAAAGGTTGGGAACAGTTTACGGATAAAGTGATCGAAACTATTAATGAGCGGTGTGAGCATGTCGTGTTTATGTTGTGGGGCAGTTATGCCCAGAAAAAAGGCAGCGTGATTGACCCGCAGAGACATTTGGTTCTAAAAGCTCCGCATCCTTCGCCTTTATCAGCGCATCGTGGCTTTCTCGGGTGTCGTCATTTTAGTCAGGCGAATGATTATCTTGTCCAGCATGGGAAATCACCGATTAACTGGCAATTACCAGATACGGTGTCATAAGAAATTCTGCTAGACCGGCCCCGGCCTTGATACAATTCGCGCCATGATAAAGTTCAATCAAGTCTCTCTCCGTCGTGGCACTCAATTACTTTTTGAATCGGCCAATCTTATTGTTCATCCCGGACAACGTGTTGGTTTGACCGGTGCAAACGGTACCGGTAAATCCAGTTTATTTGCGATGTTACGGCAACAACTTCATGCGGATACCGGTGAGGTATCGATTCCTGATGTCTGGACCATTGCGCATGTGGCTCAGGAAACACCGGCTGTAAACACGTCTGCATTGGACTATGTGCTGGAAGGCGATGCCGAATTAACTGAGTTGAACCAACAGCTGGCTGACGCAGAAGCGAATCATGATGGTCACTTAGTGGGTGTATTACATGATAAGTTGGCGGCAATTGATGCCTACACGGCCAATAGTCGGGCAGGAAAGTTGTTGCATGGTCTGGGTTTTACCGCTGAGCAGGAAAGCTGGCCAGTGAATGCGTTCTCCGGTGGCTGGCGGATGCGACTCAATCTGGCGCAGGCATTAATGTGCCGCTCTGATCTCTTATTATTGGATGAGCCCACCAATCACCTTGATTTGGAAGCGGTATATTGGCTGGAAGAATGGTTACGTGCTTATCCCGGCACATTAATTGTGATTTCGCATGATCGCGATTTTCTCGATCGCGTGGTCACCCACATCGCACATATCGAACAACAGCGAGTGAAACTTTATACGGGTAGCTATTCTGATTTCGAGCTGGCTCGTGCCGAGCATCTGGCCAATCAACAAGCGGCTCACCAAAAGCAACAACGCGAAATTGCCCATATGCGCAGTTTTGTGACACGTTTTAAAGCAAAGGCAACCAAAGCCCGACAAGCTCAAAGTCGTATTAAAGCCCTGGAACGTATGGAGTTAATCGCCCCAGCTCATGTGGATTCACCGTTTCATTTTGAATTTTTTCCACCAAGTCGCCTCGCTACGCCTTTATTAGATTTAGATAAAGCCTCAGTAGGTTATGATGAAAACAAGCCACTGATCAGTAATATTAAAATGCGTCTGGCACCTGGAGACCGAATCGGTCTGTTGGGGCCGAATGGGGCGGGTAAGTCGACACTGATTAAACTGATTGCCGGTGTATTGGAGCCCCTGAGTGGTAAACGTAAAGAAGGCAAAGATATTTGCATTGGCTATTTTGCCCAGCATCAACTGGAACAACTTCGACCAGATGACAGTCCGTTAAAACATATTCAACGATTGAATAAGCTGGCTTCAGAACAGGAATGCCGAAACTTTCTCGGTGGTTTTGGTTTTCATGGTGACAAAGCATTAGAACCTGTAGCCCCTTTTTCGGGTGGTGAAAAAGCCAGGTTGGTACTCGCTATTCTGGTCTATCAGAAACCTGCTGTGTTGTTACTGGATGAACCGACCAATCACCTTGATCTGGAAATGCGTTTAGCCTTAACGGTCGCTTTGCAGGATTTTGAAGGTGCGCTGGTTGTTGTCTCGCATGACAGACATTTGCTACGTACGGTGACTGATGATTTATGGCTGGTGTCTAATGGACAAGCGACAGTGTTTGATGGTGATTTGGATGATTATCGTCAGTGGTTGTTGAATAAAGATAAACCTGAAAAAACCACAGAATCATCGTCTGCTGTGAACAATAAAAAGCAGGACAGACAAAATGCCGCCCAACAGCGGCAAAAGCTACAGCCATTACGAAATAGCGTGAAAAAAGCGGAACAGCAGATGGATAAGCTTAATGAAGCTCTGTCCTCATTGGAAATGCAGCTTGCCGATACAGCACTTTATACCGATGCCAATAAAGATAAGTTAAAACACTTATTACAACAGCAGGCGGATCTTAAAACACAGCTGGAACAGACCGAAATGCAGTGGTTTGATGCCAGCGAACAATTAGAAGCAGCTCAAGCTGCTGAGGAATAACCGTGGCATTACTGTCATTAAAACAAATTACCGTCAGTTTCGGCGGCCCGAATTTATTAAATAAAGTCGATTTTCAATTAGATCGTGGTGAACGTGTCTGTTTAGTCGGACGCAATGGTGCTGGCAAATCGACACTGATGAAATTAATTGCCGGCGAAGTCACTGCTGACTCTGGTGAAATGGTCGGTATTCAGGATTTGGTCATTTCACGACTGGAGCAGGAAGTCCCGAGTGGTACGCATGGCAAAGTATTTGATGTGGTGGCAGCGGGTTTAGGTCAGTTAGCGCCTCTGCTGGTGGAATATCACGATATTATTCATCAACTACAAACAGACAGCTCACAGGCTCTGTTAGATAAACTGGAAAAAGCGCAGCATAAAATTGAAGCGGCTGATGGCTGGTCTTTAGAGCAGCGTGTCGAAACTGTCATTTCCAAATTATCGCTGGATGCAGATACCGAGTTTGATAGCTTATCCGGCGGGAAGAAACGTCGTGTTTTACTGGCACAGGCATTGGTCAAACAGCCAGACATTCTCTTACTTGATGAGCCGACTAACCATCTGGATATTGAATCGATCACCTGGCTTGAGGGCTTTTTGAAAAGCTATGGCGGCACCGTGCTGTTTATCACCCATGATCGAACATTTTTACAGGCTCTGGCTACACGCATTGTGCAATTGGATCGTGGCAATCTGGTCAGCTTCCCCGGTGATTATGAAAACTACCTGAAAAAACGCGAAGAATTGCTGGCGGCTGAGGCGGAGCAAAATGCCCAATTTGATAAAAAACTGGCTCAGGAAGAAGTGTGGATACGTCAGGGTATCAAAGCGCGTCGTACACGTAATGAGGGTCGTGTCAGAGCATTGGAAGCCTTACGTAAAGAGCGTAGTCAACGACGTGAACGTCAGGGAACAGCCAACATTCAGTTACAAGAATCTGACAGAAGCGGCAAGCTGGTATTAGAAGCCGAGCATATTAGCCAGAGTTACGACGGTAAAATGCTGTTTGAAGATTTTTCTATTGTTATTCAGCGTGGTGATCGTATTGGCATTATCGGTCCGAATGGCTGCGGTAAAAGTACACTGTTATCCATTTTATTGAAACGGATCGAACCTGAGCATGGCTCAGTGAAATTAGGTACTAATCTGGACATTGCCTTTTTTGATCAATTACGCAGCCAGCTGAATGAAGAAGAATCGGTGGTTGAGAATGTCGGGCAGGGCAGTGATCACGTCGAAATTAATGGTAGTCGTAAACATATCATTGGTTATCTGCAGGATTTTCTGTTTACGCCTGACAGAGCTCGCACACCGGTGAAAGCATTATCCGGTGGTGAAAGAAACCGGCTCTTGTTGGCGAAACTGTTTACACAACCAGCTAACTTATTGGTGATGGACGAACCGACCAATGACCTTGATGCTGAAACATTGGAGCTACTGGAAGATTTATTACTGAATTACTCTGGTACCTTACTGTTAGTGAGCCATGATCGTTCATTTATCAATAATGTCGTGACCAGCAGTATTGTGTTTGACACGGATGGTCAGCTCCGTGAGTATGTCGGTGGTTATGATGACTGGTTAAGGCAACGTGCGGATACTCAAAAGAGCAATCCCAAGCCGGCAGCTAAAACAACTGCAGAAAAGCCGGCTAATAAGCCTGCAAAAAAATCCACGTTGACCTATCAGGAGAAGTTAGACCTGGAAGCCTTGCCAGCCATTATTGAAAAGCTGGAAATGGAACAGGAAACCTTAACCGCAAAGATGTCTGAACCGGATTTTTATCAGCAGGACCCCAAAAAAGTCAGTCAGGTACAGCAAGCGCTGTCTGAATTAGAAGCCAAAATGGCAGAAGCCTTTGAGCGTTGGGAGCTGTTGGAAGAAAAGGCCAACAGCTAGTCCCGAATCAGCTGACAGACAGATTTTGTTCTAATAAAGTCATAGCATGTTTAGCTGCTATCGGTCGGCTGAAATAATACCCCTGATACACATCGCAGTGGTGTTGTTTAAGGAACTGTAGTTGTTCCTGATTTTCAACACCTTCTGCGATGACTTCCAGGCCAAGACTTTTGGCTAATGTAATAATTGCTTTACAAATAGCGGCATCTTCAATATTAACACTGCACTCTCTGATAAAGGCCTGATCGATTTTCAGCACATCCACTGGGAATTTCTTCAAGTAGCTTAATGATGAATAGCCGGTACCAAAGTCATCTATGGATAAGCGGATACGGGTTTTTTTCAAGGCTGTTAATGCAGCGATGCTCTCTTCTGTATTGCCAGTTAGCACACCTTCAGTAATTTCAAACTCCAGCAATTCGCCACTGATGCCATACTGCGTCATCAATTTTTCAACATAGGCCGTTAATGTGTTGGAGTGCAGATGATGACCAGAAATATTAATGGCGATGGGTAATAATGTTGCACCGGCATCACGCCAGGCTGATAACTGTTTGATGACATTTTCAATCACCCATTCACCGACGTCGATGATCATATTGGATTCATCGATAACGGGAATAAAGTCGCCAGGCATGATTAAGCCGTGCTCTGGATGCTGCCAGCGCAATAATGCTTCAAAACCAACGACTTCACTGGTTTCACAGGAGACCTTAGGCTGATATTCAAGAAATAATTGATCACCTTTGATGGCATCAGGCAGTGCGTGTTCCAGTTGAAAATGTTGTAAGGATTTCTCACTCATTTCTTCAAGGAAAACACGATAGGTGTTTCGACCTGCCTGTTTTGCTTTATACATTGCAATATCTGCGTGTTGTAACAACTGCTCAGCTTGTATCTGTCCATTTTCTGATATAGCAATGCCGATACTGGTCGGCACAACCAGGTTTTGTTGAGCAAGCGTCACCGGCGCACGCATCACGCCGAGGATATCCATTGCCTTGCTTTCAGCGTTCTCGAGGGTGATATCGCCAGATAATACGATGACAAACTCATCACCACCCCAGCGTCCGACCAGATCCAGTTCACGCGTGACTTTGCCAAGACGATTAGCGACCTCACATAGCAGTTCATCACCAGCCTTATGTCCCAGATTGTCATTGATCTTTTTAAATTGGTCTAAATCCAAGAACATTAAAACGACGGAACCAGGCGTTTGCTGATGATATTGAATGAGCTGTTTTAAATGACTCATGAAATAGGTACGGTTGTAGAGGCCGGTGAGAGGATCGTTATACGCCAGTTGTTTTAGACGATTTTGCAGTTTTATTTGCTGAGTAATATCACGAATATGTAAGGTATATTCGACACGAGGCTGTGTTGTATCAGTGGTTTGAGTGATCACCACTTCAGCAGGGAATTCCTCACCATCACTGCGCGTAAGTTCAGCAATATTATGGCGTTTGAGTACCAGACCATCACCACTGACAAAACCATGTGACAGGTTACTCATTGCTGCTGAACGCGATTGTTCGGTGATAAATAAAACAAAAAAGTTTTGTCCAAGTACGGAGCGTTTTGACATACCAAAACACTGTTCGGCAGCAGGATTAAATTCGATAATTTCGCCGCGTTCATTGATGGTGACGATACAATCCATTGCCGCTTGTAAAATAGCGCCTTTGCGGAACTCACTCTCCTTATAAGCAGAGAAAGCCTGATCGCGTTGTTTTATTTCCTGATTAACCTTATCAATAACGCGATTGTACTGTTGGGCAATTTGACCCACTTCTGTGAACGGTTCAACGGGAACAGTAGATGAAAAATCAGACTTTTGTTGCTGATGATGCATGGCAGCCAGCAAATCAAAGACCTCGGTACTGACACGGTGTTCAGCCACGTTAAGGCCGATTAGTTCGGCATTGGCATCAACACGAAGTGGATAAAACCGGTTAATAAGTTTGAATACCACATAGGCAATGACAAAACTGTAAATACCGATAGTCGCAATCCCTAATAATTGAACTTCTAATTGATCCAGTCGGCTAAGCCCCGTCCCAATTTTTGTTGGATCACCTAATAACGCCAGAGCGATGGTGCCCCATATGCCAGCGAACAGGTGAACCGGAATAACACTGATCGCATCATCAATCTTTTTCCATTCAAGCAGTTTGTCACCGTAGAAAACAATAACCCCACCGATAATGCCGATTAAAAAGGCCTGGTCACTGCTCACCGCATGGCAGTTTGCTGTAATAGACACTAAGCCGCCTAATACGCCATTGATGATCATTAATACATCAACATAACCATCAGAGAAGTATTTCAAAAGCGTTGTTGAAATGCCGCCCCAGACTGCTGCAACAAGGGTGTTAAGCAAGATACTGGGCACATTATCAGACCAGGCAAGCGTACTGCCGCCATTGAATCCAAACCAGCCAAACCAGATAAGCATTGCACCTAAAACGGCCATGGGCAGGTTACTGCCAGGAATACGACGATCATCTACATCATAACGGCCGATACGTGGCCCAATAATCAAAATGGCAGCAAAGGCAACCCAACCACCTACCGAGTGGACAACCGTGGAGCCAGCAAAGTCAACAAAACCTAACTGTTCCAGCCAGCCGGTTGGTGTACCATTATGAATGCCTGCCCATGCCCAATGACCAATAACAGGGTAGATAAGCAGTGTAATGGTGATGGTAATAATGACATAACCGATATAGCTGGTGCGTTCAGCAACCGCACCTGATACAAGCGTGGCTGCAGTGCCACAGAACATCATTTGGAAAATAAAAAAAGTGGTTACGCTGGCTGTTGGCTTCTCGCCAAACATAAAATGACTAATACCGAAAAAACCGGAAACACTGTCACCAAACATAATGCCAAAACCAATTAGCCAGAAAATAGCGCTGGAAATCGTAAAGTCAGTGATGTTTTTTGCTGCAACGTTAATGCTATTTTTACTGCGGACAAGGCCACTTTCTAAACAAAGAAAACCTGCTTGCATGGTAAATACGAGGCAAGCAGAACAAAGTAACCATAAAGTATCCACAATCAGTGTCGCCTATATAAAGTGAGATTTATGTATTTTTTTACGATATTTCAGAAAATAAATCCATACGTTATATGACGAAATGGAAGAGTTTCCCGATTGACGAGAGTTTATTGTGATAGGGCTAAAACAAAAAAGCCATTTCCCTAAGTGGGTAAATGGCTTTTTTATTCGAGATAGATGGTTTAATTATTCATCTAACAAAGCATCACGATCATCACTGTGACGGCGTGGCATAATCCACATTTCATACATCGATACACACCACATAAAGGCAAATGACATAGCCATGGCACCACCAGCTATGATGACCATCCAAGCAAAGTTGGGGTTAAGTTTTGTCAGCCACCATGAGCTAATATCGACGATGAGGAAAACATAAGGCGTAACAATGGCCGTGACTTTTAATGGTTTTGGCACACCTGAAGCCAAACTGAATATCAAACCGACAAACATAAAGATAAAAGCGATACCAAATAAGTGGATATGTGAAACGCGGGCTAGAGACTGAAATGAAGCCCCGGTGTCTACAACAGCACGCTCTTTAATGTTTTTGAAGTCAGTGTAATCAGGGATTGGCATACCTGAATCGGCGTTATGGCAAGGAATACAGTTTGCTTCAAAGATTTGTTTAATACCTGTACCTTCATAGGCAGCTTCAGTTGCTCCCTGATGGACCCAGGTAACAATGGCAGCACGATCTTCATCACTTGCCATTGGCTTCATTGAGCCACTTAATTTATTTTCTAATAAAGAATTATTTCTGTTGCCGTAGTAACTGTAGACAATATCATCAACAGAAAGACCATATTTACCATCAGCCAAGCCATGTGTGAGCTGAATCTGAACCAGCGCCATCAGATAGCCAACAGCGACCACCATCAGGTATCCACTAAACAAAGCTTTTAATGAAGTGCCTTGACTGGCGAGGTTCAGCTTGTGCGATTGAGCCATGAATTTTTCCTTTATTTTCTATGTAAGCGTTATGTTATTACATTCAATCGTTCAATAGTAGCTATTGAGAAAGATTCATTATTGAAATACTGTTTTGAGCAACTCTGTTGTACGAGCAGCTGGGTTTTCCCGAATCTTTTTCTCTTCTGAGGCTAACATGGTGAATAGCCCATCAAGCGCCTGCTCTGTTACATAATCGGGTAGATTGATGTTGATATTTTTTCCCACCACAGGGATATCAGCGATTTTGTCTGTTAGTTGATTGTAATACTGGGTAGATCCTACTTTATCCAGACTTTCATCAATGGTCGGTTTAAATAAGGTTCTTAGTTGATCGCTGGTGTGTTTCCTGAAGTATTCTGTTGCGGCATTATCAGCCCCATTCAATATGTTTTTCGCATCATCAATACTCATGGTTTTGATGGCATTGACGAGAATATCTGTTGCTTGTGGTGCTGCTTTCTCAGCGGCTCTGTTAATACTTGTTTCAAATTCATCCGCCAGACTGCCCATTCCATACTGGCGCATTAATGAGCCAGCTTTCTCTATTTGAGGCGGGAGGGGGATATGAATGGCGGCATTTTTTAAATATCCGTCCGTTTGACTAACACTGGAAACAGCCCGCTGGCTACCAACGACCAACGCTTCTTTTAAGCCGGAAACGATGGTGGCAATATCCAGGTTTGTTGAGGTTTTGTCAGAAGTGGCTTCGGAAAGCGATGAGTTTAATAAGGTTTTACTATTTTCTTGAATGTCTTTCAGTAAACCGCCCCAATCTGCCATGACATTTGCAGTGCCAAGAGTTAACGCTATACCAAGGGTAATGGCAGTTGCTTTTATCTTCATAAAAATATCCTCTGGGAAGTGAGATGTATGCTGCTATCAGTTTATTCGTCTTTTTTTAACGCATAGATAGTAGTACAGAAAAGAAAAAGGCCGAACAGTTATATCTGAACGGCCTCTGATGTTGCGTAGTATGGTTAAAATTAACCAGGAATCACATTTTCTGCTTGTGGACCTTTTTGACCCTGAGTTACCTCCATGGTAACTGATTGACCTTCTTTCAATGTTCTAAAGCCTTCTGACTTAATCGCCGAATGATGGACAAATACATCTGGACCATCAACCTGCTCAATAAAACCGAATCCTTTTGCATCATTGAACCATTTAACTTTACCTGTAACTTGCTCTGCCATATCAACCTCAATTTAATAACTACATCGGCACAACTCCTTGTTGCCCGATCTACACTTCTGAGAAGCTTATCCGCATTGTAACCACATAAAATGGAAAAAGGACACTCTCTTTAGAATAAAAAGCAATATTTTTTTTGTTATACATCCCATTTTAATTTAACGCTGATGAGTGTTTCCTCTTTTATTATTTTGTTTTTTATATATTTATCGTAAAAATTAAACATTTCCATATTACATAAAAAAAGGATAGTTAAATTTAACTATCCCTTATTTTTTGATGAAACTGCGCTATTTTATCTGGGTTTTAACCTTTTGGAACAAAATCCGCTGGAGGAGCAGAGCCTTCGCCAAAGAAGAATTTTTCCATTTCAGTTTTCAGAAATGCCTGTGACTTGGGATCGGCAAGTGACAGTCTATATTCGTTAATCAGCATGGTTTGCTGACTTAACCACATTTGCCATGCTTCTTTTGAAACAGATTCATAAAGGGTTTTTCCCATATCACCTGGGTAAGGCGGGAAGTCTAAACCTTCGGCTTCTTTGTTGAGTTTTACACAGTGTATTGTGCGTGCCATATTTGCCTCTATTGTAAAGTGTGTAAAAAAGAACGCACTGGTGCCGGAAGACCCAGTTGCATAATGTCGTCTATTTTATACCAGTTGCCGACACTCTTGTCGGTCACACCCTTTGGTCGTGACGTTATCAATAACGGTCGGATCGTTAATTTGAAGTGACTGAAAACGTGAGTCAGCTCGGATAACTGTTCGATATTATCGACAGAAAAATGGAAAGTCCGTTCACAATAAGCAATCAGATCCTCTTTTTCCTGTCTTTCTGGAAAGCTCCACAAGCCCCCCCAGATACCCGCTGAGGGTCTTTGTTCCAGAAATAGCTCATCACCATTCTGACAGACAAGCCAGTAACATGTTCTGGTCGGAATAGTTTTTTTGGGTTTTTTCTCAGGATAATCGGTTGGGCTAGTCGTGTTATAGGCTAAACAATGGCTCTGCAGCGGGCAATGTGGGCAGTCTGGTTTACTGCGAGTGCAAAGGGTCGCCCCTAAATCCATTTGTGCCTGAATATAATTAGCAATACGTTTGTCGGGGAGTAACGACTCTGCTTTTTGCCATAAATTATCTTCGACTTTTTTATTTCCAGGCCAGCCACTGATAGCAAAAAAACGTGTCAGTACGCGTTTCACATTACCGTCTAAGATGGGATATTTCTGATGATAGCCCAGTGTCAGTATAGCGCCGGCTGTAGAACGTCCAATACCGGGTAAATTGATGAGCTCATCTAATGTTTTTGGGAAACGTCCAGTATATTCTTCGCTGACTATTTGTGCGGTTTTGTGCAAATTGCGAGCACGGGCGTAATAACCTAAACCAGACCAATACGCTAACACATCATCTTGTTTTGCTTTTGCTAATGATTGAACGTCAGGAAACCGATGAATAAACCGATTGTAGTAATCGATGACAGTAGCAACCTGCGTTTGTTGCAGCATGATCTCCGATAGCCAGACATGATAGGGCGTTGGATTTTGTTGCCACGGCAGATTTTTACGACCGTGATGATCAAACCAGTCGAGTAATGCGTCAGCGAAGTTGAACGATGTTGTCATGTTTTTCAACGTAAAAGCCCGCCTGACATGTTATCGAGGCGGGCATGTAAAAAATAATGCTTATTGCTTAGAAGAAATTCTTTAATTTATCTTTGACGGCATCTTCTAATTTTTTATCAGGGGATTTTTCTTCTTGCGACTCAGCGTCAGTCGCTTTCTCAGCATCTGTTGAGTTGGCTTCAGATTTGGTTTCTGAACCACCCAACTTACCACCAAGAAGACTGCCCAAATCATCACCCAGTTTTTCTTTGAGTTTTTCTTCTGCTTTTGATTTCAGCTCTTCTTTAGCTTTATCTTTCACAAGATTAGCAAGATCAACGGTGGGTTTCGGTTCTGAAAATGTACCCGTAATTTTGATAGGGATAGTGACACCTTTCAGGTCTTCAAGCTCTTTTCCACCTTGACCTTTGCTGGTACCGACAATCCCAACTTTTAAGCCGTAATCAAGTGCCTCATTAGCTAAATTTGCCTTACCGGCACCGTCGATGCGGAGCAAGGGGGACTTAACAGCGAGATCTTGATTGTTAATTACCCCATTGTTTGCTGTAAATGTGCCTGACATGCTGGAAAAGTCAGTTTGGACTGGCGCATCTGATTCAGGCAATTTTTCGCCTTTTAAAGCCGCTTTTGCTTTACGAATGATTTCTGCGATATTGATACCTTGCAAAGCACCATCAGTAAAAGCAAAGCCACCATTGCCCGTTAACGTTTGTTTGATTTGTGAGACCGTGGCGCCGCTACCTGTCAGCTTGGCATTAGCATTAGCGGTACCAGTGATTTTGGCATCACCTGTCATGTCTTTAAGTAGGGGACCAGCCTGAACATTTTTGATCTGTTCATTCAACGATAATTTAATCGCATCTTGGCGGGCATCGAGGATGACATTACCGTTATATTGGCCTTGATATAAGTTTGCACTCATAGGGGTGAGCTTAACTAGACCATCGGCGGCATCAATGGTGATATGGATATTTTCACTGGTCAGTCCAGTGGCTTTCATTTTTCCTATATCAATGGTGCCTTTAGCGTTGATTTGACGTAAAGCTTCAACAGGTAATGCTTCCTCGGGTTTGGCTTTGTTATTTTGTTCTGCTGAAGCTGGTGGTGCTTCAGTAGTGTCTTTGTTTTCTTTAACTGGAGGCATATAGCGATCAGCATCAATCTGATCCAGTTTCAATTTGAAGTTGAATGCTGGCTTGGCAAAATTGCTGACAGCAAATTGTCCAGTCAGATTGCTTTGATCCAGTGTTAAAGCCAGTTGATTTAAATTGATTTGATTGGCCGAACCACTGAGTTCTGAACGAAGTTCGACTTTCTCCAGCGTCGATTCATCACTCATTTCTGGCAGTTCAACTTTCATATCTGATGCCAGCTTTCTTAAATTGAAAGGCTGGATATGAATGCTGCCTGCAAAGCTCGGCTTTTCTTTCAGAATATCTTTCGCCTGAATATCGCCTTCAAGCAGTAAATCCTGCAGTTTTAGCACAAGAGCGGAAACGGTGAGGGTTTGCTGTTTTAGATCGGCTTTGATGCCGCTAGTCAGGTGAAGTTCCGCTTTCTTATCAGGCAAACTGGGATCTTCGATAGTGGCAGTAAGGTCGAGGTTATCAATATTAGACTGTTGGGTGGCCAGGTTGGAGGTCAGTTGTCCTGTTAATTTGGCATCAATCGTTTGTTCATTATTTGACGCTTTGGCAGCAAGAACTAAATCACTCACTTCCAGCCATTGTTTAGCCATATCTGCTTTGATGTCTCCCTTCAACGATAAATCTGCTTGGTTGAAAGCGAGTTCTTTACCCTCAGCAATGGCTGAGAATGATAGTCCTTGAAGTGCATATTGTTGTTTTTCCATATCCACAGCTGCATTGGTTTTCAGCGTGACATGTGCTTTGGCTTCTGGTTTGGTGCTGATTAGATCAAAGTCCATATCAACCGCAGTTGGTACACCTGGCTCAAGAGGATCTGTTGTCAGGTTAAGATTACGTAACTGGTAACTTTCTCCTTTTGATGCATCGGACCAGAGAATATTGGCATTGGTCAGCTTGACACCCGCTACAGTGATGGTTTGTAAAGCAGGTTCAGATGCATCTTCAGGCTGACTTGTCGACTCTGTTGCCGGTGTTGAATCTTGTTCTTCCGTTTTGTTAATTAAATCATCCCAGTTGGTTTTGCCATTTTTATTGGTCTCTAAGTTCAGTACCAACCCATCGAGTACGATGGTGTCCATTTCTAACTGTTTTTTGAGCAGTGGAATAAGTTTAATGCGAATTTCGGCGGCTTGAACCTTAGCAAAAGAGTCGGCTTTAAAACCTTCAGCATTGCTGAGTGTTAAAGGACCGAGATCTAAGGCAATCCAGGGAAATACTGACAGGCCAATATCACCTTGCAGAGTCAGGTTACGGCCAGTGGCTTTTTCTACTTCACGGGAAATTTCATCTTTGTAGTCGTTAGGGTTGATAAAAAATGGCAGTGCGATTAAAGCGGCTACAACCAGAACGATGAGGAAAATGATAATTTTTATAACAGTACGCATATTGGTATTCCGTTTTGAACTCTTATCCTGAGAAATTGCATTCATGATATGCGATCGAGCCGCATTTATGAACCGAGATTAAGGTTGTAGTTGAAAATTTCATAGTCCAGGCTACTGTCGATAAGTCCATTAGCAAGGATTGAGTAGGGTGTAGACTGTCCGTTTATCTGAATTTTACGGTTAGGTGAAAAGATCCCTTTTTCTGTCAATATTATCTTTGTATTCGCTTGAGTCACGTTATCAGTCTGTAACAGTAAAGCAGGATGTTCTTCTTGTTCATCAGCAGGCTGACACATCACGGGCTCTGGTTTACCGATAATGCGTTCCAGCCCGATTTGCACATCATTATGGATGTCAATTTGTAACCATTTGATGACAGCAAGTGTGACCTTTTGATTGATATCAAACAAGCCAACAAAGTCACCAATATTCAGATGATAACAATCTGTATGCGCACGTTTAGCCATCATGCCGCCATTACTCAGGTTCACCAGTTGCCAGTCTAATGCGTTGACCAGATTACCTTGTAAGCTCTGGTGAACAGATTCTAAGCCTAGTGTGATTTGGATGTGTTCGTCTGTTTCTTGTTTTATGCGCTCAAACCGTCTTTCATAGCTAGTATTAAGTTGCGGAAGAATGTGTCTGACCAGCCTTAATTCGGCCGACATAACTGTATGAGTACGGTGACTTTTAGCTTCACGTAATGTGGTTTCGATAGACTTTAACACCGCTTGAGCATCAAATAAGCGGCTTGTTTCTGCTGATCTGATTTCTTTTGGTATGTTATGCATCGGTTGTGGACAGTGATCCTGCTGAGCATTGATACAAAAATGTCCGAGAAGTAAGAAGCGGCTGTTCACTTTACTTTGTTGTTCTGAGAGCCTGACAATGACGATTTTGTCAGTAAACTGCGACATCAGCCTGAATAAGCGTAATACGTCAAACCGCATTTGGCTGTAGGGATCGGTGAGTGCAGTCAAAACTATCTGCCCATAAATCTCAAAAAAACTGCGACTCTGATAATAAGGTTTAACAGTGACTTCCTGATGTAACGTTTGCGCTTTCTCCTGATACAGAAAAAGTTCATGCAGTAATTGCCAGATACCAGCGGGAGCAACCCGGTAATACTGGAAGCTGTGTAAGAGTTGTAAGCCGAGCATTTCTGCTGTTCGGTTTAGTGCCAGCAACATGAGCGGCTGTGCAAGTGGCGTTTTCCCACGCTGATAAAAGAAACGGACAATTTGCTGGTAAGCGACTGACAGTAAGCCAATAAGCTCATTGATTAAACTTATCGTACGTAAACTTTCAGTGTTCATGTACAGATCCCGTTTTACTGCGGCAATATCACGGGTGAACAACAACTCGTTTACCTGAGAGCGATACATTTCCAGTAATGGCAGTAACAGACCCGGCTTGATTTTTTGCTGAGTAAGCGCTTTAAGATTAGCGAGTAATGAGGGAACACGCTGATATGTATCGTTAGGTAGCTGGTTTAACCAAACCAGTAACAAGGCCGGATCTTTAATAGTGGAAACGGCATTTTCATCATGGGAAACCGCCTGCAGATTTAAGGCCGGCAGATTATCCGCAGGCTTTTTTGAAAAGCCGACAAGATGATGAAATGTATTTAACCAACTTGCTTTGGTTTGAGGAATTAGCTGGCTGTTTGATTTCTTAACAGACTGATGGCTTGATAATTTTTGCTCAGCCAGATTAAGCGTTTCAGCAAACTGCGTTTTATGCAGTGGCTTTTGGAAGATGATGTCGACAGGCTCATGAGAATCTGCATGATGGGTTAATAAGCCTGTCAGACTCGCCGAGCGTTTTTGCCAGGCTTTACGGCCTGCGATTGAATCAAAGCTATAAATCACTAAATCAGCTTCGTTACTATCTGTAATGCTCCACTGACTGGTGAGTAGTGGAGAAGCTATACGAAGCATGGATTTTAACGAGCGACTTTCGCTCTCGCTCAGACCTAATAGTTTTAGATATCTGAGCGACAAGATTATTCTTCCCGTTCCAACTCAGGCTGTAAATGTCTGATACGAACAGTCTTGATGGCGTTGTCTGACGTCTGAATGACTTCAATAACATAGTCACCCATACGGACACTGACTCCGGGATCCGGAATGCTTTCCAGATACTCAAGTACAAGGCCATTAATGGTCTTTGGTCCGTCAGTAGGCAAATTCCAGCTATTATTTCGGTTAATTTCACGAATATTAGCCGTACCATTAATTAAGTAACTACCATCATTTTGAGGGTGAATATCTTTATCTTCGTCGATAGTATCGGCTGTGAATTCACCTACGATTTCTCGAAAAATATCTTCCAGAGTGATCAGGCCGAGCAGATCACCATACTCATCAACGACTAAACCCGTTCGACGGCGATTTCTTTGGAAATTGATAAGTTGCGTATTTAATGGTGTGCCTTCGGGGACAAAATAAGCGCCTTTTATAATGCTGCGAAGACTTTCCAGCGTCAGATTATTCTGTGAGATAAGATGTAGGGCTTTACGCAGATGCAGTATCCCAACAATATTATCCATGCTCTCTTCATAGACTGGCAGTCTGGTATGACCACAATGGGATAATTGCTGAACAATTTCCGGAAAGGGCGCATTAATATCCAATCCTTCAATTTCATTCCTTGGCACCATGACGTCATTGACGGTCACTTTTTCTAAATCAAGGATACTCATCAACATATCCTTGTGGCGCGTTGGGATCATACTGCCAGCTTCCATCAGGGCGACTTTCAGTTCTTCAGTATTGATGGCCGATGTTGCTGCTTGCTCTGGTGATACACCAAATAACCTCACCATATTATTGGTGATGCTATTAGTAAACCATACCAGTGGGTAGAGTATGAATAACAATGGCTTAAGGATAAAACTGGCTGGAAAGGCCACTTTTTCCGGATGCAGTGCCGCCAGTGTTTTTGGGGTCACTTCGGCAAAAAGTAAAACGATTAAAGTTAAGGCGAAAGTCGCTGCAACGATACCGTTTTCACCCAGCAGTTTGATACCAATAACAGTGGCAATTGCTGAGGCCAGAATGTTGACAAAGTTATTGCCTAACAGAATCAAACCAATCAGTCGATCAGGGCGACTCAATAACTGACTGGCGATGATCGCACCGCGATGGCCTTCTTGTTCCAGGTGTCTCAGTCGGTAGCGGTTCAGTGACATCAAGGCTGTTTCAGAGCTTGAGAAAAAGGCAGACAGAAACAGTAAAAAAAACAGGATAAGAAACAGAACCAATAAAGAGGTTTCTTCTAACATAAGCGATTAGCTCATCAAATATTCAAGAACGAATTTACTGCCCATATAAGCCAGTAATAAAAAGACAGATCCTGCTAAGGTCCACTTGACAGCAGTTTGTCCACGCCAGCCATAACGTACACGCCCCCACAACAAGCTAGCGAATACACACCAGGCGATAATGGACAACACCGTCTTATGCACCAGATGCTGGGCAAATAAATCATCAACAAACATCAGACCAGTAATTAAACCTAAGGTAAGTAATATAAAACCGCTGGTCAGGAGCTGGAATAAAGCGCGTTCCATCGTCTGTAAAGGGGGGAGTTTACGTAATAAGCCATTGATATGACGCTGATGAAGCTGCTTTTCTTGTATCGCCAGAATAATCGCTTGTATTGCGGCAAGCATAAAAAAGCTATAAGCAGCCAGAGATAATAAAACATGCCATTCTAATGCGGGTTCCGCTAAGGAGGGAGGCTCGGGTGATGGAAGTTCTACTTTGAGCATCAAACTCATAGCGACCAGCGGGTAGACGATAATGCCCGGATGAGCATTAGGTAAACGCATACCAATTAATAATGCGATTAAAGCCATCAACCATGTAGTGAGCGAAAACGTGGTGAACAAACCCAGCTCCCAGCCTCCGGCATTTTTCATCGTGAAAAAGATATCTGTCGCGTGAAACAACAGTGCCATGATAATTAAAATCCCAACCGGGATGCTGGCATTTACGCTGGTTGGATCTTTTTGTACAAAACGCCGAATAAGAATAACGCTACTGCAGAGATAAAGTAGAAATGCTAAAGCATTCGCAATTGCCATAATGGTGTGTGATCCTTGAACCTGTTTTTTTTACCTTAATACATCAATAATATAACGATGTAGCAATGACCGAAACAATATATCAGTTATAATGATGAATTAATTACTAATCCTAAATTCTGAAATTAGGACATCATTAGCTAACAAGGTGATCTATGTTTGATAGCTTAAGCGATAGACTCGGCAGTACTCTCAAAAAAATCCGTGGCCAGGGCCGTATTACCGAAGATAACGTCAAAGAGACACTTCGAGAAGTGCGAATGGCGTTACTTGAAGCCGACGTCGCTTTACCAGTAGTGCGTGAATTTATCGATAATGTTAAAGAACGCGCGATGGGACAGGATGTTTTGCGCAGTCTAACCCCCGGTCAGGTGTTGGTCAAAATCGTCAATGACGAACTTGTTGCGGTGATGGGGGATGACTCAAACTCACTAAATCTGAGCACCCAACCTCCAGCGGTCATTTTAATGGCAGGTCTACAAGGGGCAGGTAAAACAACCAGTGTAGCGAAATTGGCAAGATGGCTAAAAGAGCGGGAACGTAAATCCGTTATGGTCGCGAGTGCCGATGTTTACCGACCTGCTGCGATTGATCAGTTAGAAACCTTAGCAAAAGAAGTTGATGCACGTTTTTTCCCCAGCCAGTCTTCGCAAAATCCTGTTGATATCGCGCGTAATGCGGTTGAACAGGCTAAACGTGATTATGTGGATGTGGTCATTATCGATACCGCCGGTCGTTTACATATAGACGATGACATGATGGATGAGATCAAGCAGATTCATGCTGCGATCAATCCGATAGAAACCTTATTCACTGTTGATAGTATGACGGGCCAGGATGCGGCGAATACGGCCAAAGCATTCAATGAAGCTTTACCGCTTACCGGTATCATTCTGACTAAAACCGATGGTGATGCGCGGGGCGGGGCCGCTTTATCAATAAGACATATTACTGGTAAACCCATTAAGTTTATGGGGGTAGGTGAAAAAACAGCTGCCCTTGAACCCTTCCATCCCGATCGTGTGGTCTCTCGGATTCTGGGGATGGGCGATGTGCTGTCACTGGTTGAAGAAGCACAACGTAAAATGGATGTTGGCTCAGCCGAGAAACTGGCTAATAAACTGAAAAAAGGCAAAGGCTTTGACCTGGAAGATTTTCAGGAACAATTACGTCAAATGGGCAAAATGGGTGGCATCGGTTCACTATTAGATAAAATGCCGGGGATGGGCAATATTCCCGCTGCTGCAAAACAGCAGGTGAATGATAAAGAATTGGCCAAACTGGAAGCCATCATTAATTCGATGACAAAAAAAGAGCGCCAAAAGCCTGAAATTATTAAAGGTTCGCGCAAAAAAAGAATTGCGGCTGGTAGCGGAACCCAAATCCAGGATGTGAATCGTCTGCTGAAACAATTTAGTCAAATGCAGAAAATGATGAAGAAGATGGGTTCAAAAGGCGGAATGGCTAAATTGATGAGAGGTTTGGGCGGCAAATTTCCTATGGGCGGAGGCCTGCCTTTCTAATAAGTGTCGAAAGGACTTTTCAAACTTCGGAGACTTGCGTAGAATACGACGGTTTTCCGATCCAGTTTTCAACGGGCTAAATTATGGTAACAATTAGATTGACTCGCAGTGGCGCTAAAAAACGCCCTTTTTACGGTATCGTAGTAACTGATTCACGTAGCAAACGTGATGGTCGTTATATCGAACGCGTTGGTTTCTTCAACCCGATTGCTCGTGGTCAAGAAGAAAAACTTCGTGTTGATTTAGACCGCGTTGCACATTGGATTAGCCAAGGCGCACAAACATCAGAACGCGTTGCTAAATTGATTGCAGAAGCACAAAAAGCCGCTTAATAATTAGGTTGTCAGGGTATTATGTCAACATCCGAGGAGTTTATCCCGGTAGGTAAAATATCCGGTGCCTTTGGTGTCAAAGGTTGGGTTAAGGTGTATTCTTTTACCGAACCTCGTACCAATATTTTGCAATATTCACCGTTATTTTTATCCAGACGTGGCGATTGGATTGAAATCAAAGTGTCTGGTGGTCGATTGCAAGGTAAAGGTGTGGTGATGGGGATTGAAAACGTCACTGACCGTGATCAGGTTCAGCCGCTGGTTGGAGCTGACTTAGCGATTAAAAAATCGCAACTGGAACCTGTTGATGAAGACGAGTTTTACTGGAATGACCTTGAAGGTCTGACAGTGGTTAATCTTCAGAATCAGGTTTTAGGTAAAGTCGACCATCTGCTTGAAACTGGTGCAAATGATGTGCTGGTTGTTAAAGCTGAAGGGAAAAAAGCGGAAATATTGATTCCATTTGTAGTGGATGAGATTGTTAAACTGGTCGATTTGGATGAAGAAATCATCCAGGTAGATTGGAGTGAAGATTATTGATGGAAATCGGATAATGCACCTTGGTGTCATATCCCTTTTTCCTGAAATGTTCGATGCGATTACTCAATATGGAGTAACAGGTCGGGCGGTGAAACATGGTCTACTCAATTTAGACTATTGGAATCCGCGTGATTTTGCCTATGATCGGCATCGAACGGTAGATGACAGGCCATATGGTGGTGGTCCTGGAATGGTAATGAAAGTTGCGCCTTTGAAAGAGGCCATCACAGCAGCAAAGCAAAAGCTGGGAGATGACGCAACCGTTATCTATTTGTCACCACAAGGCAAAAAATTGGACCAGAAAGGTCTGGAACAATTGGCGGGTAAACAGAAGTTGATTTTACTGGCCGGCCGTTATGAAGGCGTTGATGAACGTCTGATAGAAAAAGAGATTGATGAGGAATGGTCTATAGGTGACTACGTCCTCAGTGGTGGAGAACTGGCAGCCATGGTCATGATTGATGGTATGTCCAGATTGATACCCGGTGTGTTAGGTGATGAACAGTCTGCTGAGCAGGATTCTTTTGTGGATGGCTTATTAGACTACCCTCATTACACCAGACCAGAAGTTTTAGATGACCAGTCAGTACCCGAGGTATTGCTGGGAGGCGACCATGAAGCGATTCGTAAATGGCGTCTCAAACAGTCCTTGGGACGAACATGGTTGCGACGACCTGACTTATTAGACAAAGAGACTTTGACTAATGATCAGGCTGCGCTATTAAAAGAGTTTATTGCCGAGAGCGGGCAGGATTAGTTGGGAGTTAACAATGAGTAACATTATCGAACAGCTTAACGCTGAACAAGTGAGACAGGATATCCCTGAATTTTCAGCGGGTGATACTGTTGTTGTTAAAGTTAAAATCAAAGAAGGCGACCGTGAACGTGAACAGGCGTTTGAAGGTATCGTTATTGCTAAACGTAACCGTGGTCTGCACTCAGCATTCACTGTTCGTAAAATCTCTAGCGGTGTTGGTGTTGAGCGTGTTTTCCAAACACATAGCCCAGCCATTGCAAGCGTTGAAGTAAAACGTCGTGGTGATGTACGTCGTTCTAAACTTTACTATTTACGTGATCTGACTGGTAAAGCAGCACGTATTAAAGAAAAGCTATAATCCGAATTGTCATAACAGACGATCGGAAAGAAAGGGCAGTGTCTACACACTGCCCTTTTTTATTGCTTACTTGTTACTATTAAAGCATCGATATCTAACAATAGTTATATGAGTGAGACACAGCCTTCTTATTATCTCGAACCCTTTCTTGACAGTCTTTGGCTTGAGTCTGGTTTAAGTCAGCACACAGTCGATGCCTACCGGCGTGATTTATTAGCCTTTTCAGCTTGGTTAGCTCAGTTTGATATAGATTTAGTCTCAGCCACCCAGCTGGATATCCAACGTTATCAAAGCCAACGCTTACGTGAAGGAAGAAAAGTCCGTAGTGAAGCCAGGTTGTTGTCCTCATTACGACGTTTTTACCGTTATTTAGTGCGTGAAGACATACGTGACTCTGATCCGACCGTGCAACTTGACTCCCCCAGACTCGGTCGTTCCTTACCTGATAGTCTCACCGAAGCCGAAGTCGAGGCCTTACTGGCACAACCTGATATTACTGACCCATTAGGTTTACGTGATAGAACCATGTTGGAACTACTCTACGCAGCAGGATTAAGGGTATCTGAATTGGTGTCATTGCAGTTTGAGCAAGTGAATCTTCGCCAAGGTTTAATTCGTTGTATTGGTAAAGGAAATAAAGAACGTCTGATACCTATCGGTGAAATCGCCTTAGATTGGTTACAGCAATATTTATACGAAAGTCGACCGGCTATATTAAATGGGCAAATAACAGATGATTTATTTCCCACCCGTCGAGGTAAAGCAATGACCAGACAAGCCTTCTGGTACATAATCAAACGTTATGCTGGTCAAGCGGGCATTGAAAAGCATTTGTCGCCACATACTTTACGACATGCATTTGCGACACATTTATTGAATCATGGTGCTGATTTAAGGATAGTTCAGTTATTGTTGGGGCATTCTGATTTATCGACGACACAAATCTACACCCATGTAGCCAAAGAGCGGTTAAAACAATTACATGGTCAGCATCATCCCCGTGGTTAAGTGCTTATAGCACTGACGATATCAATCACAAATGCTAAACTGACTCGAATTTTTATAGCGTAATTTAGGTGAACAGATGCCTTCTTTTGATATCGTTTCTGAAGTGGATAAACATGAGCTTGCCAATGCAGTGGATCAGACAAATCGTGAATTGAAGAACAGGTTTGATTTTCGCGGAACTGACGCCAAAGTGGAACAGTCTGACAAAGTACTGACTATGCATGCTGAAAGTGATTTTCAGTTGGATCAACTGCTCGATATTTTGCGACTCAAGTTAGTTAAACGCGGTGTCGATGTGAGCTGTTTAGAGGTTAAAGATTCTGTTGGCAATGGAAAAATGCGTAAACAGGATGTATTAGTTAGAGAAGGTATTGATAAAGAGTTATCCCGGACTATCGTCAAACTCATCAAAGAAAGTAAAGTGAAAGTGCAAGCCGCTGTTCAGGGAGAAAGTGTCAGGGTAACAGGCAAAAAACGTGATGAGTTACAAACGATTATTGCGATGTTAAAAAGTCACGATAAAATCGATATGCCACTGCAGTTTAATAATTTTAGAGATTAAAAGTCCCATGTTGAAATACACCATATTAGTCCTGTCCTTGTTAGGTGTCAGTGTTGTTCATGCCGATAATGATGAGCTACGTAAAAAAATAGAAAAGTCATTACAGGATGTGAAAGTAAGCAGCCTCAAAGCGATAGACGATACTGGACTTTACGAAGCGGTTATCAATGGACAAATCTTGTATTTTTCTAAAGATGGGCGTTATGTGATTCAGGGTGATATGGTTTCATTGGATTCAAGAACGAATCTAACTGAGCAACGCCGAGTCAGTTTACGCAAAGAAGCGCTTGATAAGCTCGATGAAAAAGACATGATTATTTTTGGTCCTGAAAAGGCCAAATATACGATTACCGTGTTTACCGATATTGATTGTGGCTACTGCCGCAAGATGCACTCGGAAATGGAAAAATACAATGATTTGGGAATTCGTGTGCGTTATATGTCTTTCCCAAGAGGCGGGATAGGCTCTAAATCTTACGATGATGCTGTTAATGTCTGGTGTGCTGCAGATAGACAAAAAGCCATGACCAAGGCTAAGCAAGGACAGGAAATTGCCACCAAAACTTGTGTTAATCCAGTCAAAACAGAATTTGAACTTGGACAACAATTAGGTGTACAGGGCACACCATCTATCTTCCTTGAATCAGGTCAGATTCTGCCAGGCTATTTGCCACCTGAAAAGTTAATTCAGGTGCTAGATGAGAACTCAAAAAAATCGTAAAGATTGTTGCTGATAATTAAGTCGGTGATCATGCAAGGTAAGTTGCTGATCATCGACTAATAGATAGCTGACTTTATCTTCCCAATCACCTAATACAATTCGATAGGCATCGCTATTGTTGGTTAATGAGGCTTGATGAATGGCTGGACGATGGGTATGGCCATGAATCAGTAGTTTGACATTATTCTCAAGCATAACTTTCTCAACCTCAGCTTGATTCACATCCATGATCTGGCTCGATTTATATTGTTTCTTTTGCTGGCTTTGCTGTTTGATTTTATCAGATATTTTTTGACGAAAGCGGGCGGGTAGTTTTAAAAAACACCACTGCAAAAAACGATTATTAACCACTCTGCGATAACGTTGATAGCCGACATCATCGATACATAAACTATCACCATGTAATAACAGTGCTGGTTGGCCTGCCAGTTCTAATTGATAGCCATCCTGGATCAAAGTGGCATTGACTGAATCAGCAAATCTTTTTCCCAGCATGAAATCACGATTGCCGACCATGAGATAAAGTTTTACACCTGCTTGCGTTAAAGATCGCAGTGTTTCAATAAAGTCAGCAAATTCATCAGGAACTAAATCATCACCTAACCAGGTATTAAAAATATCACCCAATATATAAATGTCAGAAACGGTATCAGCTTGCTGTTTTAGAAAATGACAGGCAAGTGCGGTTAATTCAGGTCTGGCTGGGTTTAAGTGAAGATCAGAGATAAACAGTTTGGCCATAGGAGAGAAACCTGCTTGTAAAATAACAAGCAGGTTTTGTCTGATTAATTGATAACAGTTGCTTTAATGATGACGATATCTTCTGCAGGTACATCTTGATGTGGACCTCGCATGGTGGTATCGACTTCTCTTATGGCATCGACGACGTCCATGCCTTCAATCACTTCACCAAATACAGCATAGCCCCAACCGCTGGGCACTTTAGCCTGAAAATCGAGAAATCCATTATCAACGGTATTAATAAAAAACTGAGCTGTAGCTGAATGTGGGTCATTAGTTCTCGCCATAGCAACTGCGCCACGCTTATTGCTCAAACCATTATCAGCTTCATTTTCAATCGCTGCTTTTGTGGTTTTTTGCTGAAATTCTTGAGTAAAACCACCGCCTTGAATCATAAAATTTTTGATGACGCGATGAAAAATCGTACCGTCATAGAAACCATCGTTGACATAACCAAGGAAGTTGGCAACCGTGACAGGTGCTTTATCTTCATTGAGTTCGATAACGATATCACCAAGACTGGTTTCAAGTTTAACTTGTGGCATTTTGGATGTCCCATCTGCTTGTATTGAAAAAGAAAAAATGGCAAATAGCCAACACAGCGTTTGCACAAAACGTCTGATCATAAGGATATGTCCAGGATCAATTTTAAAGTCGACATGATAGAGCAATATGCATTCTTATGGGAACAAAGTGATAGGTATGGATACGACTTTTGTGAAGAGCCTGCACGATAAAACAGAAAAATATAAGGTTGGTGAGTACGCTTAATGTTTGCTAACAATGCAATAATCAACCAGTATTTAGAGCATTATTGAATCACTATTCAAAACAGCGCTGTTACCCAGCCCGGCGGAGAGCGTATAATGCGCGTTTTCATATAAATTTGTCATTCGATATGTCCGAATCTGCTGTTAATCATAATTTTATTCGTCCCATTATTCAGGAAGATCTTGATACTGGAAGGGTGACTGGAAAAATCGTCACGCGTTTTCCACCTGAGCCAAATGGCTACCTGCATATTGGGCATGCCAAGTCTATCTGTCTGAACTTTGGTCTGGCCGAGGAATTTGGCGGAGATTGTCATTTACGTTTTGATGATACCAACCCTGCAAAAGAAGAGCAGGAGTTCATCGAAGCTATCAAAGAAGATGTACAGTGGCTTGGCTTCCAATGGGCAGGCGATGTGCGTTATGCATCAAACTACTTTGAACAGTTTTATGACTGGGCTATTCATCTGATCAAACAAGGCAAAGCCTATGTCTGTGATCTGACTGCTGAGCAAGCAAGTGAGTATCGTGGCTGGGCAACCAAGCCAGGTAAAGAGTCACCCTTCCGCAACCGTAGTGTTGAAGAAAATCTGACTTTGTTTGAAAAAATGAAGCAGGGTGAGTTTGACGAAGGTTTTTGTGTGCTGCGAGCGAAGATTGATATGGCCTCGCCTAATATGAATATGCGTGATCCGATTTTGTATCGCATTCGCAAAAAAGCGCATCATCAAACCGGTGACAAGTGGTGTATCTACCCGAGCTATGATTTTGCACATGGGCAGGGCGATGCGATTGAAGGTGTGACGCACAGTATCTGTACACTGGAGTTTCAGGATCACCGTCCTTTATATGAATGGTTTATCGAAAATCTGCCTGTACCATCACAGCCAAAACAATATGAATTCGGACGCTTGAATCTGAATTATACGGTGACCAGTAAGCGTAATCTCAAACAATTAGTTGATGAGCAGATTGTGGCTGGTTGGAATGATCCCAGAATGCCGACAATTTCCGGTATGCGCAGACGAGGCTACACTGCATCGGCTCTACGTTCATTTTGCAATGGTCTTGCTGTGGCAAAAACCGATGGTGTGGTCGATATTGCACAGTTGGAATTTGAGATTCGTAATGATCTGAATGAAAACGCAGCACGAGCGATGTGCGTACTCAATCCTTTAAAACTGACCATCACTAATGCAAGTGATGGCGTTGAATGGCTCGAAGTCGCTAATCATCCACAACAAGAGTCTATGGGGCATCGCTCAGTACCTTTTACAAAAGCGATTTATATCGATGCGTCTGACTTTACTGAAGACACTAGTCTGAGCCGGAAAAAATTCAAACGTCTGGTGATAGGCGACTATGTGCGTTTACGTGGTGCCTATGTGATTAAAGCCGATGATGTCATCAAGAATGATAGCGGTGATGTGGTTGAAGTAATTGCCTCGTTAGTGCCTAATACTGTGGGTCAGAATCCACCTGCTGAAATGAAACCCCGCGGTGTGATTCACTGGGTTTCAGCAACAGAAGGTAAGGAAGTTGAGCTGCGTTTATATGACAGGTTGTTCCTGGCTGAAGCACCTGGAAAAGAAACAGGTAACTATCTGGACGATGTGAACCCTGACTCTCTGAAGGTGATTAAGGCTGTTGCGGAACCCGCTATTGTTAATTGCAAGCCAGAGACGGCTTTCCAGTTTGAACGAGAAGGCTATTTTGTCACTGATCGTTATGACCATACCGTTGATTCACCGGTATTTAACCTGACCATTGGTTTAAAAGAAGATACGTCAAAAAATAACTAATATGCTAAAAATCTATAATAGTCTCACCCGACAGAAAGAAGTGTTTAAACCCTTGCAGGAAGGCAAGGTCAATATGTATGTCTGTGGTATGACGGTGTATGACTTGTGTCATGTTGGTCATGCTCGTGTGATGGTGGTTTTTGATGTAGTCACACGCTATTTACGCGCATTAGGCTATGACGTTACCTACGTCAGAAATATTACCGATATCGACGATAAAATTATTAGACGCGCTGCAGAAAATGGTGAATCAATTCAGACATTAACTGAGCGTTATATTGATGAAATGCACAAGGATGCCGATGCCTTAGGTGTGCTTAGACCAGATATCGAGCCTAAAGCCACTGAGTCAATGACAGAAATATTGGCAATGATTGAGACCCTCATCAGTAAGGGGCTTGCTTATAGAGCTGATAATGGTGATGTGTATTACGACGTTAGCCAGTTCAACGGTTATGGCAAATTATCGGGTCGTAATATTGAAGATCTACGGGCCGGCGAACGTATAGCTGTCAATGAAGCAAAAACAGATCCATTGGATTTCGTTTTATGGAAAGCTGCCAAGGCCGGTGAACCTGCTTGGGAATCTCCATGGGGTGAGGGACGACCTGGTTGGCATATTGAATGTTCTGCCATGTCAGCACATTGCTTGGGTGAGCAGTTTGATATTCATGGTGGCGGGCAGGATTTACAGTTTCCACACCATGAAAATGAAATAGCCCAATCCGAGGGAGCCCATGGTTGCCAGTCAGTGAATTACTGGATGCATAATGGCTTTGTGCGTATTGATGATGAAAAAATGTCTAAGTCTTTGGGTAATTTTTTCACTGTGCGTGAAGTACTCGAGCAGTACCCTGCAGAAGCTATCCGTTATTTTATTCTGTCGAGCCATTACCGTAGCCCTCTGAATTATGCCGAAGATCAGCTTGAACAAGCCAAAGCGGCGTTAACACGTTTTTATACAACCCTGCGTGATGTGGATACAACACAGAAGGTAAACTGGCAGGATGATGAAGAGTTTGGTCAACGTTTTAAAGCCGCCATGGATGATGATTTTAATACCGCTTTAGCTTTGTCGGTGATGGCTGATGTCAGACAAGCGATAAATAAGGCGAGAGAGCAGGCACAATCTGAAGCAGTCGCTTATCTTGCAGGTCTATTGTCATCTTTTGGTGACGTGCTAGGCCTTTTCCAGCAAGATGCCGATAAATTCCTGACAGGAGATAGCTCATCCGATCAATTAGCGGTTGATATCGATGGCTTAGTTGCTGAGCGTAATCAGGCCAGAGCTGACAAAAACTGGGCTCGTGCCGATGAAATTCGTGATCAATTGACTGAAATGGGAATTGTGCTTGAGGACGCTGCCGGTAAAACCAGCTGGCGTCGACTATAACAACATGCGCGCCTGCTTTTTCATAGCAGGCGCTTATATTTTTAGTTTTTATGTAATGTTTCGGCGGCAAATAAGGTATTTTCCAGCAATGTCGCTACGGTCATTGGTCCAACACCGCCAGGTACTGGGGTTATCCAACTGGCTTTTTCTTTTGCTTTTTCAAATTCAACGTCGCCAGTCAGTTTGCCATTCTCTAAGCGGTTAATACCCACATCAATGACAATAGCCCCCTGTTTTATCCATTCACCTGGAATAAAGTTGGGTTTGCCTACGGCAACCACTAATAAGTCAGCGCGGCGAACTTGTTCTTCCAGATTATTCGTCCAGCGATGACAAACTGTGGTTGTGCAACCGGCCAGCAATAATTCCAACGCCATAGGACGACCAACAATATTTGAGGCACCTACCACAACTGCTTCGAGTCCTTTGAGATCAACACCGGTAGTGCGAAGTAAGGTAATCACGCCTTTTGGGGTGCAAGGTCTGAGTTGTGGATTGCGTTGAGCAAGACGGCCAATATTGTATGGATGGAAACCATCGACGTCTTTATGTGGCGCAATTCGCTCAATGACGGTTTCCGCAGAGATGTGCTGTGGCAGTGGAAGTTGAACGAGAATGCCATCAATCTCATCATCCTGATTTAAGGTATCAATCAAAGATAGTAACTCTTCCTCAGATGTTGTTTCCGGAAGATCATAGGCTTCAGACTTAAATCCGATTTCTTCACAGCTTTTCCGCTTACTGCCTACATAGACCTGAGATGCCGGGTTAGCGCCTATCAATACGACGGCAAGACCTGGACGACGTTTACCTTCAGCTAGTCGTTCTGTCGTCGCTAGTTTCAGTTGTTGTTTGAGGTCAGCTGCAACTGCTTTGCCATCGATAATCTTTGCGCTCATTCAATCATTCCCGCTTATGCAAAAGCGGCTATGATCGCATGATGTGAGCTGAACAGCAAAAAATATCAAAACAGTGATTGACTCTTAAATTCTAACCACGTATTATTTCGCCTTCTTCGGGGATGACTTCTCGAATTAAGTCGGGGCATAGCGCAGTCTGGTAGCGCATCTGGTTTGGGACCAGAGGGTCGGGAGTTCGAATCTCTCTGCCCCGACCACTTCTTAACCCATGTCCTCGCTTAGTAAAAATCATATGCGCCCGTAGCTCATCTGGATAGAGCATCGGCCTTCTAA
>NZ_DDCG01000005.1:115739-250146 GCF_002335235.1 Methylophaga sp. UBA2012
AGAGCATCGGCCTTCTAAGCCGAGGGTAGCAGGTTCGAGTCCTGCCGGGCGTACCATACTCTTATCCTTCCACATTACTGACATTTTAAAAAAGCAATCAAACATGATTATTTTTAATGCTATTTTTTTATTGTCTAGAATAATGCGTCAAGTTCTCTAAAAAGACGGCTTCTGCGTTGCTTCCAAGTCCGACTAATGCTACTTTTAGCTGGCAAATATTCAATTCACTCAAATAGAAGAGCTATCTGTGTCAAGGAAAACACTTTTTGTTACTGGGGGGGCTGGATTCATTGGTTCAGCTTTAATTCGTCGTCTTATTGAAGTCAGTGATTATCATATTGTTAATATCGACAAACTGACTTACGCAGGTAATCTGGAATCACTTCTTTCTGTTGCAGACAACGCTCGTTACCACTTTGAACAGGCTGATATATGCGATGCCGAAAAAATGGCCGCATTATTCACACAGTATCAACCCATAGCGATAATGCACTTAGCCGCTGAATCCCATGTCGATCGCTCGATTGATGGTCCGGCTGATTTTGTGCAAACTAATTTAGTGGGTACCTACGTTTTATTAGAAGCCGCAAGACAATATTGGAAAACGCTTGATAAAGAAGCGGCGACAAAATTTCGTTTCCATCATATTTCCACCGATGAGGTGTATGGCACATTAGGTGAAACGGGATTGTTCGAAGAGACTACGCCTTACCAACCTAATTCTCCATATTCAGCTACTAAAGCTGGCAGTGATCATTTGGTTCGTGCATGGCATCACACCTACGGTTTGCCAGTAGTAATGACCAATTGTTCCAATAATTATGGACCTTATCAGTTTCCTGAAAAATTAATTCCACTCATCATTAATAATGCATTAGTGGGGAAACCCTTACCGGTCTATGGTAAAGGCGATAACATTCGCGACTGGCTATTTGTTGATGATCACGCTGAAGCCCTACAAATCGTACTGGAAAATGGTAAATTAGGTGAAAGCTACAATATTGGTGGTTTTAACGAACACACCAATCTGGATGTGGTACACCGAGTTTGTGACATTATGGATGAGTTATTACCAGAGTCTGAACATAAACCTCATCGTAATTTGATTACCTTCGTTACTGACCGCCCGGGCCATGATCAACGCTATGCTATTGATGCCAGCAAAATTGAGCGTGAACTAGGCTGGAAACCAAAAGAAACATTTGCGAGTGGTTTACGGAAAACGGTTGAATGGTATATCAATAACCGTGAATGGAATGAACGTGTTATGGACGGTAGTTATCAGCAAGAACGTCTTGGTCTGGGAGAACAGGCATCATGAGTCAGCGTAAAGGCATTATTCTCGCCGGTGGCAGTGGTACGCGTTTACATCCAGTCACACAGTCCATAAGTAAACAGTTACTCCCTGTTTATGACAAACCCATGATTTACTATCCTCTGTCGACATTAATGCTGGCAGGGATGAGAGAAATTTGCATTATTTCAACCCCCCAAGATACGCCGCGGCTGCAACAACTGTTAGGTGACGGTAGGCAGTGGGGGCTTGAGTTAAGTTACGTTGTACAGGAAAAACCGGAGGGGATTGCTCAGGCGTTTACTTTAGCAAAAGGCTTTATAGGCGATAGCAGCACAGCCTTGGTTTTGGGCGATAATGTCTATTATGGACATGACTTGGCTGACTTGATGTCTGAAGCCGACGACAGGAGTAACGGGGCAACTGTGTTTGCCTACCCTGTGTTTGATCCTGAGCGTTATGGTGTTGTTGAGTTTGATGATGCCGGTAAAGCCTTAAGTATTGAAGAAAAGCCAGCCAAACCTAAATCTCGTTATGCCATTACCGGACTTTATTTTTATGATAATCAGGTTGTTGATATCGCAGAAAGTCTCAAACCGTCAGCACGTGGAGAATATGAAATAACGGATGTCAATCAGCGCTATCTTGATATGGGTAAATTACATGTAGAAGTGATGGGCCGGGGGATGGCCTGGCTGGATACTGGTACACATGATTCGCTACTTGAAGCCTCTCAATTTATTCAAACCATAGAAAAACGCCAAGGTCTGAAAGTGATGTGTCCGGAAGAAATTGCATATCGTCAAGGCTATATTGATGCTGATCAGTTATTGGCATTAGCAAAACCACTGATAAAAAGTGGTTATGGCGATTATCTAATGAACTTAATTCACGAAAAGATTTATTAAATGCAAGTTATTGAAACGACACTGCCGGATGTAAAAATTCTTAAACCCAGAGTCTTTGGCGATGAACGAGGGTTCTTTATGGAAAGCTTCAATAAAAAACAATTTGAAGCACTCACTGGTGTTGAGACCGAATTTGTCCAGGACAATCACTCAAGGTCTTCACAAAATGTATTACGTGGTCTGCATTATCAAATCCAACATGCACAAGGTAAATTAGTGCGAGTGATAGCAGGCGAGGTCTATGACGTTGCTGTCGATCTACGGCAGTCATCGTCGACATTTGGTCAGTGGGTTGGCGTGCATCTAAAGGCGGAAAACCACGATATGCTGTGGGTGCCGCCAGGATTTGCTCATGGCTTTTTTGTGTTAAGTGAATCTGCAGATTTCTTGTATAAAACGACAGATTACTATGCGCCGGAACACGAACGCTGTTTGTTATGGAATGATCCTGCTTTGGATATTGATTGGCCTTTATTAGGACAATTACCTTCCCTGTCTGCAAAAGATCAGCAGGGAGCACATTTTAACGAAGCGGAATTCTACGATTAATGCGCATTTTAATAACTGGAAAGCGTGGTCAGGTCGGGCATGAATTAATAAAAAGCCTGTCGTGTCTTGGCGATGTTATTGCCACAGATAGTCAAACACTCGATTTAAGCAAGACAGAAGAATTGGCTGAAAAAGTAGAAGTATTGGCACCTGACCTAATCGTCAATGCCGCAGCTTATACAGCTGTTGACCGAGCTGAAACCGAACAAGAGCTTGCCTATAAGGTCAACGCACTTGCGCCACAGATACTTGCTGAGGTAGCGAAAAAGCGTGATATTCCACTTATTCATTATTCAACTGACTATGTGTTTAATGGCAGTGGTGATAAAGCCTGGACCGAAGAGGCTGAAACTCAGCCACTCAATGTCTACGGCAGAACAAAGTTAGCGGGTGAGCTAGCTATCAGCAGTGCGATAGATAAATACCTGATATTCAGAACCAGCTGGGTCTATGGTGCGAGAGGCGCTAACTTTCTTAATACGATGAAAAGATTAGCCATTGATAAAGTACAGTTATCCATCGTTCATGACCAGATAGGTGCACCAACATGGTCTCGACATATTGCTGATGTGACGGCACAAGTGGTGTCACAAAGTTATAAGCAAGCAGATTTTTGGCAAAAGCATAGTGGTATATATCACTTATCCGGTGCTGGAAGTGCCAGTTGGTTCGATTTTGCTGAGCAGATATTTCATTTAATGGCGGAACAGGGGCATTCAGTTCCTAAGCTTCATCCGATTACGACTCGTGATTATCCAACTCCGGCCAATCGTCCTGCTAATTCTTTATTAGATAACAGAAAGTTAAAACAGCATTTTGGCCTTGCATTACCAGATTGGAAAACAAGTCTGGAGTGGGTGATGAGCGGACAGGACTGATAATATTCTGTTGTTTCGAAGCGTATTAGTAAAAACATATTTGAGTGTATTACGTTGAATTACCCCTCAATTGTAAAAAAACTGGGTCTGTGGTTTTTGAACAGACCGCGGCCTGTAAAAAGAACGATCAGTGTCATACTGGATTTTTTAGCCATTCCCATATCATTGTGGTTGGCTTTCTCTTTACGCTTAGGTGAGTTTTATATTCCGCCCAGTCAGCAGCTGTGGATATTTTTTCTTGCCCCAGTTATAGCCATTCCTATTTTTATAAAATCAGGTCTATACAGGGCGATTATTCGCTACATCGGTATGGATGCTATCTGGACAATTGCCAGAGCGGTGCTACTGTTTACTTTGATCTTTTCTGTCATCGTGTTAACGGCGAATGATCTGGCTGGTCTGGTTCCGAGAACAGTTTATGCCATTCAGGCCATTATCCTGATGCTGTTTGTTGGTGGTAGCCGCATGATGGCAAGGTGGTTGATTGTTAAAAGTGATCATCATCTTTGGAAAGAGCTTAATGCTGTTCGGTATATTCCTCCTGTCTTGATTTATGGGGCGGGGCGGGCGGGCGCTCAAGTCGCGGCGATGATGAAGTTGAGCAATCAAATGCGTCCGGTGGCGTTTATCGACGATAACTCAACGTTATGGCGACAACAAATTAATGGCATGACGGTCTATGGTGTTGAGCAACTTGCCAAATTGATTGAGCGTTTCAAGGTCAGAGATATTTTGCTGGCCATGCCTTCTGCAGGTCGTCGTCGCAGAAGTGAAATATTAAAGCTGCTGGAGCATTATCCGGTTCACGTCAGAACACTACCGGATTTAATGGATATTGCTGAAGGGCGTTTGGAAGTTTCAGATATTCAGGAAGTCGATATTGCTGATTTACTGGGGCGTGAACCTGTCGCGCCGATTAATGAATTATTAAGCAAGAATATTGCTGAGAAAGCGGTTATGGTGACAGGGGCTGGTGGTTCTATTGGGTCTGAGCTCTGTCGGCAAATTATTCATCTATCACCATCCTGTCTGGTTCTGTATGAAGCCAGTGAAATTAATCTTTATCAAATCGAACGCGAATTGGCCGCACTGGCTTTAGATATTCCTGTTTACTCAATGCTCGGATCGGTGCTTAATCAGCAACGTGTTGAGATGGTCTGCCGACGGTTTGCCGTCAATACGATTTATCATGCAGCGGCGTATAAACACGTTCCTATTGTAGAAAGAAATACCAATGAAGGTATTCGTAACAATGTGTTTGGAACACTGCATTGCGCTCAGGCCGCGATTGATGCTGAAGTTGAAACCTTTGTACTTATCTCAACCGATAAAGCTGTACGACCAACCAATACCATGGGGGCTACTAAACGGTTTGCAGAGTTAGTGCTTCAGGCTTTTGCTGAATCAAAAACACTCTATAACAAAACGCGCTTTACTATGGTCAGGTTTGGTAATGTTTTGGGTTCCTCTGGATCGGTTGTGCCATTATTCCGAGACCAGATTGCCAAAGGTGGACCTGTCACGGTGACTGACCCGGAGATCATTCGTTATTTTATGACGATCCCTGAAGCGGCCGCCTTAGTTATTCAGGCCGGCGCCATGGGCAAAGGTGGCGATGTGTTTGTGCTTGATATGGGGGAGCCGGTTAAGATTGTTGATTTAGCCAGGCGCATGATCCATTTAAGTGGGTTTACCATACGTGATAATGACAATCCAAATGGCGATATTGAAATTGCCTACACTGGTCTTAGACCAGGTGAAAAGCTTTATGAAGAGCTACTTATCGGTGATAATGTTTCTGCAACAGAACATGAAAAAATTATGCGAGCAGAAGAAAGTGTCATTGAGTGGTCAACACTAGTTTCTATTATTAGAGAACTGGAACTGGCTAACAAACATGATGACAGTCAGAAAGCACGGGCTATATTGTTAGACACCATCGATGGGTTTATACCCCAATGTGAGTTAAGCGACTGGCTTGGGGCAGAGTAGAAATATTGCAATATTCAAGAGGATTTAATTAAGTGTGTGGAATTGTAGGCGGAATTGCTGAAAGGAATGTTAATCCTATCTTGATGGAAGGGTTACGAAGACTAGAATATCGCGGTTATGATTCCTCTGGGATGGCATTACTTGATGATACCAATGAACTTCATCGTGTTCGTTCTCTAGGTAAAATACAGCAACTACAGGATAAGGTGGATCATCTAAATGAGCCTTTTACTGGCCGTATTGGTATTGCTCATACGCGCTGGGCGACTCATGGCATTCCTTCTGAAAATAATGCACATCCCCACATTTGCAATAACCAGGTAGCCGTTGTGCATAATGGTATTATTGAAAACTACCAATCTTTAAAGCAAAAGCAGCTCACACAAGGCTATCGCTTTACTTCTGAAACGGATACAGAAGTGGTCGCCCATGAAATTCATGCTGAACTGCAACAGGATAATGATCTTTTACAGGCGGTTTTGCGTTCTCTGAAAGTCTTTGATGGGGCATACGCTCTAGGCGTAATGGATAAGTCTCATCCTGATATGTTAGTGGCTGCCAGAAAAGGAAGCCCTTTGGTTATTGGTATTGGTATAGGTGAACACTTTATTGCGTCTGACGTCTCAGCATTGCTTCCTGTTACACAGAATTTTATCTTTCTAGAAGATGGTGATGTTGCCAAATTAACGCGCGATAAGGTCGAAATTTATAGTGCTGAAACAGGTGAATTAGTTGAACGCCCGATCAAACAGTCAAGCCTCAACATTACTTCGGTTGAGCTGGGCGAACATCGTCACTATATGCACAAAGAGATCTTTGAACAGCCGCAAGCGGTTATTGATACTCTGGAAGGACGTATTACCCAAGATCAGGTTTTGGTTTCCAGTTTTGGTCCCAAGGCCGAGCAAATATTCAAGACAGTAGAGCGTATTCATATTATTGCCTGTGGTACCAGTTATCACGCTGGTATGGTGACTAAATACTGGATGGAAGACATTATCCGTTTGCCGTGCCAGGTAGAAGTCGCCAGTGAGTTCCGTTATCGCAATCCAGTGATTCTTGATAACACATTGTTTGTGATGATAAGCCAATCAGGCGAAACCGCTGATACTCTGGCGGCACTGCATCAAATTAATCATCACAGAAAGGTCCATCAGTTAAATGGTATTACTACCTTAAGTATCTGTAATGTCGCGGAGAGCAGTCTGACTCGTGATGCTGATATGACTTATCTGACGCATGCCGGGCCTGAAATAGGAGTGGCATCAACCAAATCATTCACCACACAACTCGTTGTACTAGCCTTATTATTAACGAGTATTGGCAAAGTGCAAAAGCGTTTAAATAAAGAACGTGAATCCATGATCGCAGGTGGTTTACAGAAGCTACCGAACTTGATTCGAATGGCGCTTGAGCACGAAGACGAGATTCGTGAAATCTCCCAATTATTTGCGGATAAACAACATGCTTTATTTTTAGGTCGAGGAACCATGTTCCCGATTGCTCTGGAAGGGGCTTTAAAATTAAAAGAAATCAGTTATATTCATGCAGAAGCTTATCCTGCCGGTGAACTGAAGCATGGACCTTTAGCGTTAATTGATGAAACAATGCCGGTTATAGCGATTGCGCCACTTGATGATTTATTGGAAAAGTTAAAATCCAATTTACAAGAAGTCAAAGCTCGCGGTGGACAGATGATTGTGTTCGAAGATGAACGCAGTGATATCAGCTCAGAAACCAGTTTCAAAGTAGTTAAAGCAACGACTAATGTCGGTCGGATTACTGCGCCTATTACTTACAATATCTTATTGCAGTTATTGTGTTACCACGTTGCCTTGATAAAAGGTACTGATGTGGATCAACCGAGAAATTTAGCCAAATCCGTTACAGTTGAGTGAAAATATGAAAATAGCAATCGCAGGGACAGGGTATGTTGGGCTTTCATTGGCCGTTTTATTAGCTCAAAAGCATCAAGTCGTGGCCTTGGATATTATTGAGGAAAAGGTAAACCTGCTCAATAACAAAAAATCGCCAATCGTTGATGCTGAAATTGAAGATTTTTTACAAAATAAAACACTAGATTTTCGGGCAACACTGGATAAAGCGGATGCCTATAACGGTGCAGATTATGTCGTCATTGCCACACCAACCGACTACGATCCGGATACCAACTATTTCAATACAAAGTCTGTAGAAGCTGTTATTCAGGATGTAAAAAGTATCAATCCTGATGCTGTCATGATTATTAAGTCTACAGTGCCAGTTGGGTATACCGCTGAAGTTAAGCAGCGTTTGGGTGTTGATAATATTTTCTTCTCGCCAGAGTTTTTAAGAGAAGGTAAGGCGCTTTACGATAATTTATATCCGTCACGTATCGTGGTGGGGGAAAAAAGTGAGCGGGCTGAAGTCTTTGCTAAGTTACTGGTTGAAGGTTCGCTTAAACCAGATGTCTCCGTTTTGGTGACTGACAGCACAGAAGCCGAAGCTATTAAATTATTTTCCAATACTTACCTTGCTATGCGGGTTGCATACTTTAATGAGTTGGACAGCTATGCTGAAGCACATGGTCTGGATTCTCGTCAGATTATTGAAGGTGTCGGTTTAGATCCACGCATTGGTAGTCACTATAACAATCCTTCATTTGGCTATGGCGGTTATTGCTTGCCTAAAGATACTAAACAATTATTGGCAAATTATGAAGATGTACCTAATAACATCATTAAAGCGATTGTTGATGCCAATACTACTAGGAAAGACTTTATTGCCAATTCGATAATCAACAGAAACCCTAAAGTCGTTGGTATTTACCGTTTAGTGATGAAATCAGGTTCTGATAATTTTAGAGCCTCGGCCATTCAAGGTGTGATGAAACGGATTAAAGCCAAGGGTATCGAGGTTATCGTGTATGAGCCTGTGCTTGAGGATGCTGAGTTTTTCAGATCAAAAGTCGTTAATGATCTTCAGCAGTTTAAAACTCAGGCTGATGTGATCCTCGCCAATCGCGTCACTGAAGATATCATTGATGTGAAAGATAAAATCTATACACGAGATTTATTCGGCGGCGACGCTTAGAATGAGCAATTGATCACTGCGTCAACGTTTTATTAACTATAAGATAGCAATGTGGCATGGATGCCAATAAGAAATATCAAAGTAGACTGCCACGGATGGCGGGGAAATTTTATTTCTGGTATCTGTGTCACCTTCAAGCATCAAGTTAGCCGTACTGACTATGAAGCTATTCAGATGTCTCTGCATTCTCTTTTGAAATTTTTATTAAATTTTCTATCACTTCATTTCTGAGGTTATAGTTTATCCATATAGATGATATCTATATCAGGTTTTCGCAAATGAGCATTAAGGTCACATATTGTTATTACTGGTTTAGTTCGATTTTAATTTTGAACGGCTTATAACTATTTATTTTCTATAAAAATATAAAACAAAAAGCTGATTCGTCAGAGGCGTTATTAGTACTAGTTCTGAATGATAGAATGTTTCCGTTTATACTTAGTCGTTATTTTTAACAAGTCTCCAGAAGAACAATCAGGATAATTAATGAGTAAAGTTGCATTAATCACTGGCATAACAGGGCAAGATGGATCATATTTAGCTGAATTCTTACTAGAAAAAGGCTATATCGTTCACGGAATTAAACGACGTGCATCAAGTTTTAACACACAACGCGTAGATCATATCTATCAAGATCCTCATGTCGATAATAAAAACTTTATATTGCATTACGGTGATTTAACCGACTCATCTAACTTGACTCGTATCCTTCAACAAGTCAAACCAGACGAAGTCTATAACTTAGGGGCTCAGTCTCATGTCGCTGTCTCGTTCGAATCGCCTGAGTATACTGCTGATGTCGATGCTATGGGGACGCTTAGACTCTTAGAAGCTATCCGATTGTTAGGTCTTGAAAAGAAAACACGCTTTTATCAAGCTTCTACTTCTGAACTTTATGGTTTAGTGCAAGAAATTCCTCAGAAAGAAACAACGCCTTTCTATCCTAGATCCCCTTATGCTGTTGCTAAACTGTATGCTTACTGGATTACGGTCAATTACCGTGAGTCTTATGGTATGTATGCCTGCAATGGCATTTTGTTTAATCACGAATCTCCCCGCCGTGGTGAAACCTTTGTTACCCGTAAAATTACCCGTGGTTTAGCTAATATTGCCCAAGGCCTTGAGAAGAAACTGTATATGGGCAATATGGATGCATTACGTGACTGGGGGCATGCAAAAGACTATGTGCGTATGCAATGGATGATGTTGCAACAAGAAAAGCCGGAAGATTATGTAATAGCGACAGGGGTTCAATATTCTGTCCGTCAATTCATAGAGTGGACAGCCAAAGAATTAGGTATCACGCTAAAATTTGAAGGCGAAGGTCTCGCTGAAAAAGGGATTGTTGTCTCAATAGAAGGTGATAATGCTCCTGCTCTTAGTATTGGTGACGTCATTATTGAGGTCGATGAACGTTATTTCCGACCTGCGGAAGTAGAAACTTTACTAGGTGACCCGGCTAAGGCTAAACATGAATTAGGGTGGGAACCAGAAATTACCGTGCAAGAAATGTGTGCTGAAATGGTAGCTGAAGATCTCAACATAGCAAAACGTCATGCCTTACTAAAATTGCATGGGCATGATATACCCGTCAGTATTGAGTAAATAAATCAACAAATGTTTGTTATTTGATAAAGAATATGGCGTAGAAGTCAGGTCTGATTGAGTTTAGAAAATGAATAAAAAAGATAAAATTTATGTAGCAGGTCATCGTGGCTTAGTTGGTTCGGCATTAATGAGAAGCCTTGAACAGCAAGGCTATAAAAATTTGATTGTGAGAACTCATTGTGATTTGGATTTGACAGTTGAATCAGACGTTGCAAAATTTTTCCAAAAAGAAAAACCTGACTATGTATTCTTAGCTGCAGCTAAAGTCGGTGGTATTCATGCGAATAATACTTATCCGGCTGAATTTATGCGTGATAATTTGGCAATTCAAACTAATGTTATCCACCACGCGTATCTAAATGATGTAAAACGTCTACTTTTTCTTGGCTCTAGTTGTATTTACCCTAAAAATGCGCCTCAACCTCTAAAAGAAGAATACCTATTAACAGGGCCGCTTGAAGAAACCAACCGTCCTTATGCTTTGGCTAAAATTGCCGGCATTGAGATGTGCTGGAGCTATAACCGGCAGTATGGAACACAATATCTTGCAGCTATGCCAACCAATCTTTATGGGCCTGGCGATAATTATGATTTAAATAATTCACATGTTTTACCGGCGCTTATCCGTAAATTTCATTTGGCTAAATTGGCTGGAGAAGGAAATAGAGCATCAATCCTTGATGATGAAGAAAAACATGGAAAACTACCTGAGCCATACAGGAGTGTAGTATTAAAAGCGTGTGAAAAAGGCCAAATTCCCGCAGTTGTTGTTTGGGGTACAGGTAAACCAAAACGGGAGTTTATGTATAGCGAAGACATGGCAGATGCTTGTGTGCATTTAATGAATCTTGATGATAAGCAGTATAAGCCATTATTGGGAGCGTCCCGTAATGACGGCTTGCCACCGGTTGTTAATGTAGGCGTTGGGGACGATCTGACAATCAAGCAACTGGCAGAAATGATACAAGAAGTTGTTGGAAATAATGGTCAAATCGTATTTGATGAGACTAAACCAGACGGAACAATGCGAAAGTTAATGGATATTGAAAGACTAAAAAAAATGGGCAGTAAAGCTCAGACCAGTTTAAAAAATGGTATTGAAACTGTTTATACGGCCTATAAAAATGCATAGCCTGATTATAGCTTTGGATTGGAATTACATTAAAAATATTAGCTTGAACGCGACTTAAAGTTTGTAATGCCCTCACTAAAAAATCAGTTTCAAACCCAGCTCAAAAAAATCACTGACAGGCCAGGACTTAATAAAATCCTACAAAACACTGGTTGGTTGTTTGCCGATAAGGTTTTGCGGATGGGCTTAGCGTTTGTCGTTACCATCTGGCTTGCACGTTATTTAGGGCCGGAACAATTTGGGTTACTCAATTTTGCCATGGCATTTGTAGCATTATTTGGTGCTATTGCCACCGTTGGTTTGAACAGTGTTGTTGTGCGCGATTTAGTAAAATTTCCCGAAAAAACTTCATCGATACTGAGTACTTCTATCTCATTGCAGATATTGGGTGGGTTAATAACGTTCAGTTTAATCGTGCTGGCTATCCATTTTTTAAAACCAGAAGATGCTTTGGCACGAGCAATAGCTATTATCCTTGGACTGAGTATGGTCGTTAAGTTTTCAGAAACGATTAAGTATTGGTATGAATCACAAGTGCAATCTAAGTTTGTTGTTTGGGCTGAAAGTGCTGTTCTAGTCCTGTTTGCAGCAATCAAGATTCTTTTGATATTACAACAAGCACCGCTCATCAGTTTTGCATGGGCAATATTCGCAGAGACAGTGGTTTTGGCAATTGCATTAATCATTTTATATTCGATTCAATCAAAAACAAGCAAAATATGGCAACCCCAGCTTTGTCAGGCTAAAACATTACTTCGAGAGAGTTGGCCTCTTATATTGTCAGGCTTGTCGGTAATGGTTTATATGAGAATAGATCAAGTCATGCTTGGACAAATGCTCAATAATGAGGCTGTAGGTATTTATTCTGCTGCAGTGAAAATAAGTGAAATGTGGTACTTCGTACCAATAGCAATAGTTGCTTCAGTATATCCAGCGATTATTAGCTCTAAAGAAAAAAGTGAATCGTTATATCAGCAAAGAATGCAAAATCTCTATGACTTAATGGTTTATATCTCTGTTTTTGTAGCATTAATTGTGACATTTTCAGCTGACTGGATTGTTATTTCACTTTTCGGAGATGCTTATAGTGAATCTGGATTTGTTCTAGCTGTTCATATTTGGATAGGTTTATTTGTTTCATTAGGTGTTGCAAGTAGTAAATGGTTTTTACTTGAAAATCTAAGTAAATTAATTTTTTATAGAACACTTTATGGTGCACTCTTAAACGTTTTATTAAATCTAGTTCTAATCCCGTCGTTTGGTATAAAGGGGTGTTTAATCGCTACTCTAATCAGTTATTCATTCGCGGCATTATGGTTTGATGCTTTTGCAAAAAAGACAAGAAAAGCTTTTGTTATGAAAATAAAAGCATTAATTTTCAGGAGTTTATATGCCGCTTAAAACCGTATTGGCAAAGATTATTCCCCGTAAAGCCAAAAAAAGTTTAAGAAACTTTTGGATTTTGGCTGATAAATATGGCCAAAGAAGATCAATTAAATATGACAAGTGTTTAGATAAAAAGGGCCAAGAAATACCTTGGTACACTTATCCTGCTTACGAATATCTTAATAGCCTTGACTTCAAAGACCTGGACATACTTGAGTTTGGATCAGGAGCCAGCTCAACTTGGTGGGCTGAAAGAGCCAAAAGTGTTACCTCAATTGAACATAACAAAGAGTGGTATGAAATCGTTAAGCAAAGACAAACTAATAATTTAAAAATAATTTTTGCAGAAACAGAGGAAAAATATATTTCAGCTGGTAATTTTGAAAAATACGACGTCGTAGTGATTGATGGTCAGTACCGACATGCTTGTGCAAAAAATCTTAAAAACATTATAAAAGGTGAAGGATTAATTATTTTGGACAATGCTGATAGGCATCCAACAACTGCAAAACTTTTGAGAGAAACATACAATCTTTTGCAAGTAGATATGCATGGTTTTGGTCCGATCAATGACTATACATGGACAACATCGCTTTTCTTTTCAAGAGGTTTCCAGTGCCTACCTAAAACCAATAGATTGCCTGTTTATTCTGTTGGCGCTTTAAAAGAGCTTGCCGAATGAAAAGTATGATTAAAAAAATCTTACCAAAACAATGGTTAGAATATATTCGTATAAAAATTCTGAGTAGTTATGCGACAAAATCTTATTCTCAAGAAGGAGAGGATATGATTTTACGCCGAATATTTGAGCATAAAGCGGATGGTTTTTATGTTGATGTAGGCGCACATCACCCTGTCCGATTTTCAAATACTTATTTATTTTATAAACAGGGCTGGACAGGTATTAATATTGATGCAATGCCAGGAGCAATGAAGCTATTCAATAAGATCAGACCTAAAGACATTAATCTTGAACAAGCTATTTCAGAAAAAGAAAAGACGCTGACCTATTATCAGTTTAATGATCCTGCTTTAAATGGGTTTGATGTCGAACTATCTGAGAACCGCGACTCTGAACCAAATGGTTATAACATTCAATTTAAAACTCAGTTAAAAACAAAAAGTCTTGAAATCATTCTGGATGAATATTTACCAATTAATAAAATAATTGATTTCATGTCAATTGATGTTGAAGGGCTTGATTACGAAGTCTTACGTTCCTTGAATTTAATTAAGTACAAACCCAGAGTTTTATTATTGGAAATTCTGTATACATCAGATAACAATAATAAAAATGAAATTGTTTCTTATCTTGAACAAAATGGATATGTTTATTTTGCTAAAGCATTAAATACAACGTTTTTCAGACATAAAGATTTTTTAAGATGACAGCGCCTATAGCTTTATTTGTTTACAATCGCCCCGAACATACAAAAAAAACTATAGAAGCTCTACAGAAAAATGATTTAGCTACTGAAAGCAATTTATACATATTTTCCGATGCTGCAAAGAATCAAGAAGCGACTGTCCAAGTTCAGGCAGTGAGAGAGTATATTGCAAGTATTAATGGTTTCAAGTCAGTTACAATTATTAATCGAAATTGCAACTTAGGCTTAGCTGATTCGATAGTAGATGGTGTTACACAATTGTGCAATTCACATGAAAAAGTAATTGTTTTAGAGGATGACATTATCACATCAAAAGGTTTTTTAAGCTTTATGAATACTGCTTTAAGCCTTTATGCCAAGGATCAACGAGTTATGCATATTTCTGGCTATATGTTTCATGTCAAGGAACCTGATGAGCTGCCAGAAACTTTTTTTTATCGTGTTCCTTCTTGTTGGGGATGGGCTACATGGAAACGTGCCTGGGAGCATTTTGAACCTGATGCAACAAATCTGCTTGATCGGATCAATACGTCCAAGAAAAATTATGATTTTGATATTGAGAATAGTTATGCTTACAGTGAAATGCTTCAAATGCAAGCTTCTGGAAAATTAAATTCGTGGGCAATACGTTGGTATGCAAGTGTTTTTTTGAATAATGGATTATGCCTTCATCCGAACAAATCCTTTACTAATAATATTGGTATGGACGGTTCAGGGACTCACTGTGGAACAAGTAATTCTTATGAAATTTTGGACCTGAAAGAGGATTCCAGTATCAATGCCAAACTGAATTTAGAAGAGAACCAAATTGCGCTTCAAAAAATAAAGAACTTTAACAAAAGCAAATTACCACATTTTTATCGGCGTTTTGTTAGGAAGATTCTGAAAATAGCAAAAAATACTGTTAAAAGGCTAAATATTTAATGTTAGTAAAAGCATTTTTTTATGAACCAGCTAAGCATGTATATAAATTATTAACAGACGTTGACTATCGTGAATGGTGTATTCAATCTACAAAATTAGGACGATTACGTCGATTTACTGACTGTCATGGCAAAGTAAGGAAGTGGAATATAAATATACCTGATGCAGCATCGTTTTTATCTGCATATAAAGAAATATTTGTCAGCAAAATCTATCAGTTTGAATTCGAAAATGATCAACCAGCCATTCTTGATTTGGGGGCTAATATTGGCTTAAGTGTTTTATATTTTAAAACCATTTTCCCTCAGGCAAAAATTACTGCATTTGAAGCCGATCCGAAAATATTTTCATATTTAGAATACAATATTCTGACTAATGGATTTAGAGACGTGGAATTAATTAATAAAGCTATTTGGAATCAAAATAGTATTTTGAGGTTTCATGCAGAAGGCGCAGATGGTGGGAGAATCTCAGATATATCAACTGAAAAAATGATTGAAATTGAAGCTGTTGATGTACGTGAACATCTCGAACAACATCATTATGATTTTTTAAAAATGGATATTGAAGGGGCCGAAGATGAGGTTTTTCTGGCTTTAGAAAATCATCTTGTAAAATTTAAATTTATTTTTCTTGAATACCATTCAATAGTAAATAAACCACAAAAGCTTGCGCAGATGCTGGATATGATGACAAGAAATGGTTTTAGATATGACATTCAAAGCGTAATAAATAAAAAACACCCCTTCATTTCTACTTCTAATTTTCTCGATTTTGAACAGCAATTGAATATTTTCGCATGGAAAGAATAAACGTAAATGTTGCTGAAATTATTAAAATCTCTGTATTGGAATTATATTCATGAAAATCTGCGTTAACATTGCTTGTGGGGATTCCTATCTTGTTAACTGGTTGAATTTTGATTTTTCACCTCACTCAAGTTCTGTAAGAAAAGCTAATTTACTAGACCGTTTACCTCTTGATAATGAAGTTGCTGATGTGGTTTATTCGTCACATTTTATTGAACACATTCCTCGTGATATGGTTTCTGACTTTGTGAGTGAGTGTCATCGAATTACTAAGTCGGGCGGTCATCTCAGGATTGTGTTACCGGATTGGCAAGAGTTGTGTACGACATACTTGACTCTGAGAGAAGGTGAAAATCATGAACAAGCTGATTTTTTATTAATGGAAATGCTTGACCAGTGTGTACGTAGGTTTCCGGGTGGTGAATTAGGTGCTTATTACAAAAGTTTACAAGATGATTCAGTACACATTGAGATGATTGACTTTGTATATTCTCGTACAGGACATAATTTAAATACTTCCCAAGAAAATGATTTAGAGCATAATTTTTGGGAAAGACTAATTGCCAACCCTAAAAGAATACTCAGCAAGTTAGAAGCGTATTATGTTCGTCTAATTTTGACTTTGTTACCTTCAGCATTTCGCACACAGAATGTGAGTTTGACCGAAGTTGGTGAAAAGCATGCCTGGATGTATGATTATTATACGGTTAAACAAATACTTCTAAATGCTGGTTATAAAAATGTCCAGCGCATGACTGCCAACTCTTCAAATATTCCTGATTTTCCCTTTGATCCATTAGATATGTATAAAAATGGTATGCCTCGAAAAGGGAGTGAGTCGATGTATATCGAGGCAATTAAAGTTTGAAAGTTGTTATCGTTAATACGAGTGACATTATAGGTGGGGCAGCTCGTGCTGCATATAGACTACATAAATCGCTACTAGCATCAGAAATAAACTCTCTAATGATTGTTCAGGCGAAAAGCTCTGACGATTTTACTGTTATTGGTCCTGATACAAAAAAACAGAAATTTCAATATAAGTTGAACCCCTACATTGATTCTATGCCCGTGCGATTATACAAAAATAGAAGCAAAGCCCTATTTAGTCCAGCATGGTTATCGTTAAGCAATGTAATTCAAAAAATTAATGCACTTCAACCAGACATTGTCCATCTCCATTGGATTGCAAGTGGTTTTATTCAAATTGAAGAGATTGCAAAAATTAAAGCTCCCATTGTGTGGAGTCTCCATGATATGTGGCCATTAACTGGTGGCTGCCATTATGATGAAAATTGTGGTTCATACACTAATAGTTGTGGTTCTTGCCCAGTTCTCGGTTCTAAATCAAAAAATGATCTCAGCTCTAGAGTCTTGAAAAGAAAATTAAAATCAATATCCCAAGTTGAAAATCTACATATTGTTGGGATGAGTCGTTGGTTGGCCGAATGTGCTCGCAAGAGTAAATTATTTTCAAGCAGGCCTGTTTATCAACTACCGAATCCAATTGATACAACTGTGTTTTCACCATTCGATAAAAAAAGCGCTCGCGACTTACTTAATCTTCCACAAGATAAGAAGCTTATATTGTTTGGGGCAATGGGGGCTACGAGTGATCCACGTAAAGGATTTAATGAATTAAGCAGAGCTCTGATGCATGTTGATCAATATAATTCTGAATTGATTATCTTTGGTAGTAGTAAACCCTTAATGGGTCCGTTATTCAAACAAAAAACGCATTACTTAGGTCAAATCTATGATGATGTCACTTTACGACTTATTTACAGTGCTGCGGATGTAATGATTGTGCCGAGTTTACAAGAAAATCTTTCCAACACAATTATGGAGTCTCTCTCTTGTGGTACACCCGTCGTAGCTTTTGATATTGGCGGTAATGCCGATATGATTAAGCATATGGAAAATGGTTATCTTGCAAAACCCTTTAACGTAGAAGACTATGCAAAAGGAATCGATTGTGTTTTGCAACATGATTCGCCCAAAGTTATATCAAGTAATGCAAGAAATAAAGTTTGCCAATTTTTCGATAGTAAGTTTGTAGCTCTTAAATATATTGAGCTTTATCAAGAGATTATTAATGAAAAAAAATAATCAAAATCTCAAGGTCAGTATTATTTGCCCAATTTTTAATGCAGATAATTATATCTGTCATACCATCAACTCTATTATCAATCAGACCTATCAAAATTTTGAAATCATTATCATAGACGGTGGTTCATCAGATAGTACGCTATCTCTTTTAGAAGGTTATAAAAACAATATAAAGTCGCTTATCTCAGAGCCTGATAATGGGATGTATGATGCGCTAGTTAAAGGTTTTAAGTTAGCGACAGGCGATATCATGTGCTATTTAAATGCTGGAGACTTCTTATACCCTCATGCATTTGAGGCTGTAGCTGATATATTTACGGAACATGATATTTCTTGGATAACCGGATATCGCTCTGTTTGTAATGAAAAAAATATCATTACACATGTAGATTTACCTTTTAGATATACTTCCTCATTAATCAGGGTTGGAGCATACGGCAAAACTTTGCCATATATTCAACAAGAATCAACTTTTTGGCGTAAGAGTATACTTGACACTGTTGACCTGGAGTATTTGAGACAATTAAAGCTTGCGGGGGACTATTATCTTTGGTGGTCATTTAGTAATGAGCATCAGCTGGAAGTAATATCGTCTCCTATCGGCGTATTTAAAAAGCATTCGGGCCAACTCTCTGAAAATTTATCTCAATATAACCGCGAGATTTCTGATTTTGCTGAGCGTAAGAATGTTTTTCATTGGATTCAAGAGGCTTTTGAAATAATTTTCTGGGCACTGCATCCTAAATTAAGAGCTATGTTTTTCAAGTCAGTGTTAGAGTTTGAGCATCAACGAAACGTTTGGAAGAAGACATAAATAGTGAAAATTTCCATCATCACTGTGTGTTTTAATAGTGCTAAAACTATTAATGACACAATTCAATCTGTTGCTTTGCAAGACTACCCGAATATTGAACATATTATTGTGGATGGAGGCTCAACGGATGGGACTTATGACATTATTGCTAATGCTCCAACTGTAACTAAATTTATTTCCGAGCCTGATGACGGTATTTATGATGCTATGAATAAAGGAATATCAATAGCAACGGGAGATATAATTGGTACTCTGAATGCAGATGATTTCTATGCTACAAGCTCTGTTCTTGGGCTAGTAGCTAATACTTTCCGCAATAGTGAAATAGATGCCTGTTTTGCTGATCTTGTTTATGTTGATATGAGAGATACGGATAAAGTTATCAGATATTGGAAGTCTAAACCTTTTGTATCTGGATTATTTAGATCTGGCTGGATGCCTGCCCACCCAACATTTTTTGTGAAAAGCTCAATATATGAGCAATTTGGCATGTTCGATTCACGTTACAAGTTAGCTGCTGATATGCAGTTACTTTTTCGGTTTCTTGAAGAACATAAAATTAGAACAGTTTATTTGCCAGAAATTTTCATAAAGATGCGTATAGGTGGCGCGACTAATAAAAATATTAAAAATATATATATTCAAAATAAAGAAATCTTATCTGTGTTAAATGAGTTTTATGGCAAAAGCGGTCATTTGAGGTTTTTCACTTGTAAGATAATTGAACGCTTAAAACAGTTTGTATTAAGACCTAAAAATACTAATTATTGATCATGGTGATATGGAATTACCCACAGTTACAGTTTTAATGGCGACATTTAATGGAATTCGCTGGATAAAAGAACAAGTTGACAGCATTTTGTTCCAAAAGTCTGTCCATGTTCACTTGATCATTTCTGATGATGGTTCTAATGACGGGACTTATCAGTGGTTAAGTAAGCTTGAGAGTGCGCATGAGAATGTTACTCTGTTATCTAGCAGAGGTCTTTCACTAGGTGCTGCAGGAAATTTTTATTACTTAATTGAGAGTTTAGATATAAGCAGTACCGACTATGTTGCACTCGCAGACCAAGATGATATCTGGTACGAAACCAAGTTGCGAGACCAAATTTCTCTTTTAGAAACATCATGTTCTGATGGTGTTTCGTCTGATGTTATCGCCTTCTGGCCAGATGGCGAAAGAAAACGTGTAGTCAAATCTGGAAGAATGAAAAAGTTTGATTACTTATTTGAGTCGGCAGGCCCAGGATGTACCTATTTGTTTACTCCATGCTTAGCAAGGCTCATACAAAATACACTCAAACACACTCACAAAAAAGATAGACCGGAGCTTCATGATTGGTTCATTTACGCTGTTGTTAGAGCAAATCATAGAAAATGGACAATCGCTCCTGCTGTGACACTTGAATATCGTCAGCATGATCAAAATGTCATGGGAGTAAACCGTGGGTGGCAAGCAAAGTTAAATAGAGCTACTAAGATAATTGATGGATGGTACAGACGGGAAGTGATAAAAGTCTGTATGTTAGTTGAGAAAGAAACATCTGATAAAGAAGTCTTAGATGTGTGTCGTATTATTAGAACTAATAACATAATCAACCGTTTAAAACTTATAAAGTTAACCAGTCAAGCTCGAAGAGCAAGAATTGATAGGTTGTTTTTATATTGTGCATTTATTTTATTTGCTTTTTAGCTTCATATGTTGAGTCGTCTCAATCATAGCTCTATGTGGAGTCTTGCAGGTGGTATTGTGCCTGCATTGGCTGCTCTAGGCTCCGTTCCCGTATTCATTTATATCGTGGGAGCCGAGCGATTTGCAATATTATCGTTGTTATTTTCTATCAACCTATTTTTCTTTGTGTATGATTTTGGCTTTGCTCGAGCAATGCATTTTTTTTTACCAAAAGATAAATATAAGTGCAATGAGCAAGAAAAGAGATTGACTAGCGCTAGCCTTACCTTGGCTTTTTTTATTGGCGGTGTTATTTCATTATTTATTTTTTTCTTGAGTCCTTTTTTGGTTGAGTACTGGTTAAATGTTGGAAGTGATAACTCAAGCGAAATGATATTAGCATTTCAAATTGCTGGAGGAGGGGTGCTTCCTGCAATAATGATGAGTGTACTTCGAGGACGCTTTGAGGGGGCAGGTGATTTTAAACAGGCGAATGTAGCTAAAATATTTTCTGGTACAAGTTTATTTTTGCTGCCTTTGTTAGCTGCTATATATAATGATTCGCTTATTCTGCTAGCATTGACTATTACAATATCACGCTTTCTGGCTTTCTTTGTATACATAAAATTAAGTCAAAATATCAACTTTAATAGTTTTATCAAAATAGATTTTTCGTTAGTTTCCAAAATCAAGCATTATGTATTTTGGGCTGCCATCTCAGGATTCTTTTCTACAGCTTTTATATATGCTGATCGTTTTTTTGTTGCAGGCTTCGTCTCAAGTTATGAGTTATCAATATATGTAGCCAGCCAAGATATTTTAAGTCGATATCTGATTATTCCTTGGTCTATAGCAATTGTATTGACGCCATATTTTGCATCGGACCAGTTTAATTATTCTGACTTTAGAGATATTCAAGCACGTGCTTTAAAGAAAATTTTTCTTCTGACTTCGCTATTTGTATTAGCAGTGATTATGATAATTTTTTGGTTATTGCCGCTATGGATTCAAGTAAACTCTTATTTTCTTATTAATAGTATTTCATTAATTTTACTATGCGGTGTCGTTTTTGCGTCCCTTGCACAACTTCCATTAGTGGTTTTATATGCACAAGGAAAAGCAAAGCTTTTAAGTTTTATCTTTTTGAGTGAAGCTATTTTATACCTCTGTTTTGCCCCGCTTTTATATAAAAAATTTGGTATATATGCCGCTGCTTCAGTTTGGTCTGCCCGTTTATTTATTGAAATGACAGCCTTGTATGTTGCTAGTTATAGGATGATGCAAAACAAGTGAATAATAAAATTGATATTACTATCAAGTATGCTGTTTTTATTGCTTTGAGCTTAATTGCGGTCTATTTATGTCAGACTGCTTCGAGAGATTGGATTAATTATCAGTGGTTATTTTCATTAGATACCAAAAAGAGCTGGGGGCAAATATTCTCTGAGATATCAATATTCAAAGAGCCGATATACTTCCTAATTACAAAGTTAGGGGGAGAAATAATTGGCTTTTCGTTATTCATGGCCATTTTGACTATAGTAACTTTAGTCACTAAATTACATTATTTGTCTAAGATAGTTAAACCCACATATGTAGTTTGTTTTTTTTATATTTGTTCTTACTTTCTTCTTTTAGATACAACGGCACTGCGTGTGGCTTATGCCTTGGCATTTACCATTCCAGGTTTTTATTACTTACAAAAAAAGCAAGTTACACTCAGTATTATTCTTGTCGGCTTAGCAAGCCAAGTTCATTTAACTACTATTCTATTCATTATAATTTATCCATTATATTTCATTCGTTATTTAAACTTTGTTGTCTTTGGTATTTTCGTTCTTTCCCCAGTTGTTATTTGGATTAATTTTTCAGTTTTTGAATGGCTAGTTCAATTTTCGACGATTTTCACAGATAAGTATGCTTTTTATGCTCAAACGAAGCTTCTGGAACAACAAAATTCAACAGGGTTATATTTTTATTTTATTGGTTTTTATTATTTACTTGTTGCATCGATTTATTTTTATCTTAGAGATGATATTTTTGAGAATCCCTTTAAGAATGTAATGGCTTCTTTAGCTATGCTCGGCGTAATTGTTATGTGTTTATTTCATGATAATGTTGCTATCGGTGCACGGTTAGGTGAGCTGCTTTTAATCAGTACCGTTTTTTTACTTAGCTGGGTATATTTAAAAGCGAAGGCACATAAACATATATTGATTCAACTTAGTCTCCTTGTTGTATTTTTAATGTATGCAATTGCCAGATTTATTTATTTATTTCCAAATATTGTTTCAATCTGATTGATGGAACAGTATTTCTATATTAATAAAATTAAGTGATTAGCATATTCATTTATCCATAATTTGAAATAAGGGCTGTTGTGGTTACATTACAAAAATTAATGTTTCTCATCTTATGAGAATTTTTCTTACTGGTGCGACCGGGTTTATCGGTAAAGCTCTTGTATGTTTATTGCTAAGAGAAGGTCATGAAGTTTTTGCTGGTGTAAGAAAAATTTCATCAGAATTGCCTACCGCTGTTAAGCAGGTTGAAATAGGTGATTTGCTAAACATAGCTGATGAAAAATTAGATTTGTATTTAAGTCCAATATTGTCTGCTTGTGATGTGTTTATTCACCTAGCAGGACTTGCACATATAAATATCGGGCAGAGTAACGAACAGTTTCTTTTTAAAGATGTGAATGTTAAAGCAACACTGATATTGGCAAAATTGGCTTCAATAAATAAAGTCAAAAGATTTATTTTTTTAAGTTCAATAGGGGTGAATGGAAATCAAACAAACGTACAGCCTTTTACAGAGAATGATTCTCCATCACCAAAAGAGCCATATGCTATTTCTAAGTGGGAAGCCGAAGAGCTTCTTAAGAGTCAATTATCAGAAGAGCAAATGGAATACGTAATTATTAGACCTCCATTAGTCTATGGTCCAAATGCTCCAGGTAATTTTAAGACATTAGTAAAGTGGAGTAAGAAGAGAATACCCTTACCTTTTGGGGCAGTGCATAATCGTAGGTCAATGATAGCCTTAGATAATTTAACCAATTTTATTGCTGTATGTATTAAAAACCCTGATGCTGGAAATGAAACATTTGTAATTGCTGATGATGAGGTGGTCTCTTTGAGCTGTTTGTTAAAACGAGTAGCTGCATCATATGGGCAAAAAGCCAGAATGATTTCAATCCCTGTCGGGATAATAGAGCACTCTTTGAGGTTAATAGGGAAAACATCTTTAATCACACCTTTAATCAGAGATTTACAGGTAGATAGTTCTAAAGCTAAACAGGTTTTAAGGTGGCAGCCCATTATTGCAATGGACCAACAATTAGAGAAAATGGCTGATTTTGATAGAAACAAAAAATGAGATATTAATTTAATGAGTCAGTTATTTATTCGCTTACTGGATATTGTCTTTTCCATTATAGGTTTGCTTGTTAGCTTTCCGGTTCTTTGTGTGCTTTTGATTATAGGTTGGTTCTATACGCGATCGCCGGTATTCCGGCAACGCCGAGTAGGGCAAAATCAAAAAAGCTTTACCTTGGTGAAATTTCGCACTATGCAAAAAGACACTGCTCATGTGGCAACGCATTTGGCTGCGGAGTCTTCAGTCACGCCTTTCGGGCGTTTTCTCAGAAGAACAAAGCTGGACGAGCTGCCTCAGCTATGGAATGTGCTGAAAGGGGATATGAGCCTGGTTGGGCCAAGGCCTTGTCTGGAAAGTCAGCATGAGTTGATTGAAGCGAGAAATAAACTCAATGTATTTTCGGTTCGTCCGGGTATTACGGGTCTAGCCCAGGTTAATGATATTGATATGTCGACACCGGAATTACTTGCTGAAACAGATGCCAGAATGATTGCCTCGTTTTCAGTCAAACAGTATTTTTATTTAATTTTCCTCACCTTGGTCGGCAAGGGAGCAGGGGATCGTATCAGAAAGTGACTTGTGAGCCAGATCACATTCTATAAAAAGTCTGTTTGATTTCCGTTGGTTTGTTCATCTAATCTAAACGTTCAGTTTCAGGAGAAACTGTTTATGGACTTAGTTTTAACACGGAGTATGGATTATGTTACGAAAATCAATTTTTGCCTTAGTATTATCTTTTTTTCTGAGCACCTCTTTTGCTTTTGCTGCCGACAAGATTGATCTGAATACAGCGACCTCAGAAGAGTTACAGATGTTAAGTGGTGTTGGACCTGCAACAGCATATGCCATTATTCAATATCGTGATGCTCATGGTGAGTTTAAAACAGTTGATGAGCTTACCAATGTCAAAGGCATTGGAGATAAAAAACTACAACAGCTCTCTGAAGAGCTGATTGTCTCCAAAAAATAATCGTACTTGATATAGAAAACGGCATGTCGCACATGCCGTTTTTTTTATTGAGATAAACCACTCAAAAGTTGTTCTTTGAGTGCATTTTCTTCCAATTCATCAAGCGCATTGTCATCGGCAGTGGTGATAAAAAATACGTCTTCCACCTGATCACCTAATGTATTAATTTTGGCGTTGATAAGCTGAACTTTACATGCCAGAAACACTTGTGCGATAGCCGATACCAGTCCTGGTCTGTCATGTGTATGCAAAGACATAACAGTATGGTTTTGCTGCAGATTTGTTTCAAAATCAATATTTGGTTGTGTCTGAAACAGCTTCATAGTCCTTGGCGTGATGGTGGGACTATAGGGTTTGACGTGGGACGTGTTCGCTAATTGTTTTTCAAGCGAACGGGTAATTTGTCTGGTATCTAGTCTGTCACCATTAACGATAAACGTGTTTAACGCATCATGTTCCTTAGTGACATTGATTTTTGCGTCGAGAACATTGAGTTGGCATTGCTCAAGGGCTGCGGTGATAGCGGCAAAAATACCCGCCCGATCATGGGTGACGATAAATATCTCCAGCGTCTGTTGATCGTTGTGTTTCCTCAGTGCAATTAACGGATCTTCACCGAGATGGTCTAAGCGTTGTTCTGATTGCCAGACTAGTTCATCAACGGAGTGTCTTAAAAAATAATCCAGATCATAAGCGTGCCAGAGCTTACTGATATCTTCTTGGCTACGGCCTTTAGCGAGCAGTTTCTGCATCGCTTCCTGATATTTTTTATAACTCTTTTCACGTGTGCTTTTTGCTTGAGCCTCGGTGTGTTCAATCCACTGATGGGTGCTATGGTAAAGCTGTTTCAATAAAGAGTCTCGCCAGCCATTCCATAAATTATTATTGGTGGCCCTGATATCAGCAACAGTTAACAGATAGAGATAATTGAGTCGTTCAGTTGTTTCTACCAGGTCAGCAAATTTCTTGATGACGGTGGGATCTTCTAAATCACTTTTCTGAGCGGTAGTCGACATCGCAAGGTGATGACGAATCAGAAAAGCCACAATACTCGTATCATAATCACTTAAATTATGCCGTTCGCAAAATGCTTTCGCATCAACCACACCTAATACACTGTGGTCGCCACCTCTACCTTTGGCAATATCATGATAAATGCCAGCGATATAGAGTATTTCCGGTTTAGGAAGTTGATTGAACACTTCCGAACATAAAGGAAACTCTTCTCGATTTTCTTCACAGGAGAAACGTCTTAAATTGCCGACCAGAAACAGCGTATGTTCATCGACTGTATAGGCATGAAATAAATCGTGTTGCATCTGACCGACGACGCGACCGAACTCAGGTAGGTAAGCACCCAGCACCCCTAACTCATTCATACGCCGAAATTCATGTGTCACACCTTTAGGTTGACGAATAATTTCCATAAACAAGGTGCGATTTTTTATGTCCCGGCGGAAATTATCATCTATCAGATGTAAATGGGCATGAATCTGACGGATGGTGGAGGCTCTGACTCCTTTGAGGTCAGGGTTTTGTTGAAGAATAAGAAAAACTTCCAGTAAGGCATAAGGATAGTAAGCAAAAATGCCAGGATTGATTGTTTCCAGATAGCCATTATGAGACTGAAAGCGACGATTAATGACTTTCACTTCACGCGGTTCATCGGCTAGGATAATAGTTTCTTCAAATAGCTGCAGTAGAAGACTATTCATTTGCCGTACAGCACGAGCACAACGATAGTAATCTTTCATGAATTTTTCGACGGCTAGCCGGGACTCATCGTCTTTGTATCCCAACTTTTTGGCGAGTTCTCGCTGAAAGTCGATCATTAATTTTTCTTGTTTACGACCAGCAAGGTGATGGAGAGCAAAGCGGATTGTCCACAAAAAGTTTTGCGCTTTTTGTAAGGTTTCATATTCACTATTTGCCAGAAAGCCTTTTTGACGAAGTCCTTCCAGATTTTTGACATCAAAGTGTTGCTGCGCCACCCAGTTGACGACCTGAATATCTCGGAGTCCGCCCGGTGATTCTTTAATATTAGGTTCAAGATTGTTGGCTGTATCGTTATAACGCTGATGACGTTCTAATTGCTCTTGTCTTTTTAATTCAAAAAAACGCCGTGTATCCCACGTTTTATTGGTGACAGTCAATTGTTGCAGAGATTCAAACAGATTGCTGGCACCACATAAAAGGCGTGCTTCAAGCAAATTGGTGGCAATGGTGATGTCTTCTTCAGCCTGCTGGCGGCATTCCTGTATCGTTCTGACGCTGTGACCAATTTCCAGACCCACATCCCAAAGTTGAGTCAGGAAGCTCGATAGAGAATCCGGCGGAGAGTCAGAGATTGACTCATCGAGTAAGATTAAAACATCAATATCAGAGTAGGGGTGAAGCTCGCCACGACCATAGCCACCTACAGCAATTAAACTGACAGGCGTATCATCGGAAATGTGTTGTTGCCAGATCTGATTAAGAATTTCATCAACAAAAGAGGCACGTTGATAGACTAATTCTTCAATCGGGCTACCCGAATCAAATTGTTGTTGCAGGTATAACTGACCTTGTTTTAAGGCTTGTCGACAAATTTCATTGGTTACCTCTGCATCAGAAGGTATAACTAAGTTACCAACTTCCCAGATAGATAGAGTCTGCTGAGGCATACAACACCTTATAGATTAAACGGTTTCTTCTTCACGTAAGGTCAGAATCTCATAACCGTTATCAGTCACTAGAATTGTGTGTTCCCATTGTGCTGATAAGGAACGGTCTTTGGTTACCACGGTCCAGCCATCGGGTAATTGACGAACGTGGCGTTTACCGGCATTAATCATAGGTTCGATTGTGAAGGTCATACCTGGTTTGAGTTCAAGTCCAGTACCTGGTGTGCCATAGTGAAGGACTTGAGGATCTTCATGGAAGACCTGTCCAATGCCATGACCACAGTATTCACGAACAACCGAGAAGTTTTCTTTCTCGGCATAAGTCTGAATAGCATGACCAATATCACCCAGGCGAATACCAGGTTTAACCATTTCAATACCCACAAACATAGATTCACGGGCAACTCGACAAAGACGCTGAGCCAAGATAGATGTTTTACCAATCTGAAACATTTTGCTGGTATCGCCATGGTAACCATCTTTAATGACGGTGATATCGATATTGATAATATCGCCATCTTTCAGTTTTTTCTCACTGGGAATGCCATGACAGATAACATGGTTAACCGAGGTACATATGGAGCGGGGGAAGCCGTGATAATTTAATGGGGCAGGAATAGCTTGTTGTTGATTGACGATATAGTCATGACAGATTTGATTGAGCTCTTCAGTTGTAATACCGGCCTGGACATGTGGTTCAATCATCGTCAAAACGTCAGCGGCGAGTTTTCCCGCAATACGCATTTTTTCAATTTCTTCGGCAGTTTTTATACTGACAGCCATTTAAATTCCCTGCTAATTTTGAAATGAAGTTTCTGATATCAGGCATAGTTTGCCGTAAATCAGCTTTAGTCACCAGTGATCATTCCTGGCGATGCTGTTAATTGTTCTTTTAGCTTTGTTTTGTTGCTTAAGTATGGAATAATATGCGCGCCGAAAGAAGGCAAAATCACACATGTGCCGTCACAGGTGTCGGGGTGCTATTAGGTCTGGCCTAATTAGTCGACAACTGGGGTACGTGGAGGTTCAACCCCATACTATTAAAGGTATACACATGGCTAAAACAACAATGCGCCAAATGCTTGAAGCAGGCGTTCATTTCGGGCACCAAACCCGTTACTGGAACCCAAAAATGGGTCCATTCATCTTTGGTAAACGTAACAATATCCACATCATCAACTTAGAACATAGCTTGCCAATGTTCAACGATGCGTTGAATTTTGTCAGCAAACTGGCTTCTAAAAAAGGCCGTATCATGTTCGTTGGTACCAAACGTGCAGCACAAGATGCGATTCGTGAAGATGCTGAACGCGCTGGAATGCCATACGTTAACCGCCGCTGGTTAGGTGGTATGTTGACTAACTTCCAAACAGTGCGTCAATCAATCAAGCGTCTAGATGCTATTCAAGACATGATCGAGTCAGGTAAAACTGAAGGTCTGAAGAAAAAAGAAGTGTTAGATCTTGCTCGTGAACAAGAAAAATTAGAAAAAAGCATTGGCGGTATTCGTAAAATGACTGGCTTGCCAGATGCGATGTTTGTCATTGACGTTGAACATGAACGTATTGCAATCCAAGAAGCGAGAAAGTTAGGTATTCCTGTTATCGCTGTTGTCGATAGCAACAGCAACCCAGATGGCGTTGATTACGTCATTCCAGGTAATGATGACTCAATGCGTGCAATCCGTCTTTACACTGCAAACATTGCTGATGCCATTCTGGAAGGCCGTGCTTCTGTCACAACTGCAGATGCAAAAGAAGAATTCGTAGAAGTTGCTGAAGAAAGTGCTGAACCAGCCAGCGAATAATTTCTACTAGTTTAATTCAGCAGGCTCGCCCGAGGGTGGGCCTGTGTTGTATATGAGCTCAGTGATGAGCATTCATAAAACAATCAGATTAAAAGGGTTAGAGCAATGGCAATTACTGCAGCTTTAGTAAAAGAATTACGTGAGCGTACAGGCTCAGGCATGATGGAGTGCAAAAAAGCACTTGTTGAAGCAAATGGTGACATTGAAGTCGCTATCGAAGAAATGCGTAAATCAGGTTTAGCAAAAGCCGATAAAAAAGCAGACCGCATTACTGCTGAAGGCATTATCGGAATTGAAGTTAGTGCTGATAATAAACACGCTGTTATGGTTGAAGTGAACTCTGAAACTGACTTCGTGGCAAAAGCAGATGATTTTGTGAACTTTGTTTCTGCTGTAGCGAAAAAAGCACTGGAAGCTCAGCCAGCTGACTTAGACGCTTTAAAACAATTAACACTAGATTCTGGTGATACGGTTGAAACTGTTCGTCAGGCACTGGTTGCAAAAATTGGTGAAAACATTCAAGTTCGCCGTTTCACCTCATTAAATACTGATGATGGCATTATCGGTTTTTATCGCCACGGTGACCGTATCGGTACAATGGTACAGTTGAAAGGCGGTAACGAAGAATTGGCTAAAGATTTAGCCATGCATGTTGCAGCTAATCGTCCACAAGCGATTTCTCCAGATGAATTATCACAAGAGTTGTTAGACAAAGAACGTGATATCGTGGCGACTCAAGCACGTGATAGCGGCAAGCCTGAAAACATCATCGAAAAAATGATTGAAGGTCGCATGGCGAAATTCGTTAACGAAATCAGCCTGGTTGGCCAACCATTCGTAAAAGATCCAGATGTAACAGTTGAAAAACTGATCAAACAAGCCGGCGCTTCAATTGAAGCTTTTGAGTTCTTTGAAGTCGGTGAAGGTATTGAAAAAGCAGAAGACAATTTTGCTGAAGAAGTAATGGCACAAGCCAGAGGGAAGTAATTTATGACACAAACGGGAAGTCAGCCAGTTTATAAGCGTGTCCTGCTCAAACTGAGTGGCGAGGCACTGATGGGGGATGCGGAGTATGGCATCCAGCCAGAAGTGATTTCCCGTTTTGCCAAAGAGATATCTGAGCTGAACGCGCAAGGCGTTCAGCTCGGTGTCGTCATTGGTGGCGGAAATATCTTCCGTGGTGCAGGTCTAGCCGCGAGCGGTATGGATCGTGTCAGTGCTGACCATATGGGTATGTTAGCGACAGTCATGAATGCCCTGGCTTTACAAGATGCGCTGGAACGTAACGGTACCTTCTGTCGCGTCATGTCTGCAATAAGAATTCACGAGGTTTGCGAAGATTATTTACGTCGTCGTGCTATCAGACATCTGGAAAAAGGACGCGTGGTTATTTTCGCTGCCGGCACAGGCAACCCCTTTTTCACCACAGACTCAGCGGCAAGTTTACGGGCTGTAGAAATCGGCGCAGAACTGATGTTAAAAGCGACGCAGGTAGACGGGGTTTATAATGCTGATCCCCGCAAAGATCCGAATGCTGTTCGTTATGATGAGCTTAGCTACGATGAAGTCATCAATAACCGCCTTGCTGTAATGGATACTACAGCTGTCGTCATGTGTCAGGAACAAAAGATCCCTTTACGTGTGTTTGACGTGCATACAAAAGGTAATCTGACAAAAATTATCTATGGCGAACAAGTTGGAACATTAGTGAAATAGGATTAAATATGATTGAAGATATCAAGAAAGATGCTGCTGATCGTATGAAAAAAAGTGTTGCTGCACTTGGAACAGCAATGGCAAAAATTCGTGCAGGACGTGCTCACACCAGCTTACTGGATCATCTGCAAGTGCCGTATTACGGTTCTGATGTTCCATTAAGTCAAGTCGCTAACGTTGGTGTTGAAGATTCAAGAACGTTGACAGTGACACCATGGGAAAAAGACATGGTCTCTGTGGTTGAAAAGGCGATAATGACTTCCGATCTTGGTGTGAATCCTAATAGTGCTGGTATGACTATTCGTATTCCTATTCCACCTCTGACCGAAGAACGTCGTCGTGATCTGGTTAAAGTCGCAAAAAACGAAGCAGAAAATGCACGTATTGCGGTACGTAATATCCGTCGTGATGCTAACAGTACGCTTAAAGATCTATTGAAAGAAAAAGAAATCTCTGAAGACGAGCAACGCGGTGCTGAAGAAGATATTCAGAAACTGACCGATGCTACCATCAAGCAAATTGATGACGTGCTTGCAGAAAAAGAAACGGATTTAATGGAAGTGTAACCCTACGGTTACACTCTCATTGACCATTCTTAAATGAATACCCCCCCAAAAGAGAATATTCCTAAACACATTGCCATCATTATGGATGGTAATGGTCGCTGGGCAAAACGTCGATTACAGCCACGATTTATGGGGCATCGTGCCGGTGTGAAAACCGTGGCTGATATCGTAAAACGCTGCGCTGAGCTGGGTGTCGAGGTTTTAAGTTTATTTGCCTTTAGTAGTGAAAACTGGCGCAGACCGGGCAAAGAAGTATCCCTGTTGATGGAATTATTTAGTCACGCACTGGATAATCAAGTCAAAAAGCTGCACGACAATAATATTAGGTTGTGCATTATTGGTGATATAGATAAGTTTTCACCGACATTACAGCAAAAAATTGCTCAGGCGCAGGCATTAACTCGGAATAATACAGGACTAATAGTGAATATTGCTGCCAATTATGGTGGACGTTGGGATATTACCCAGTCAGTTCGGCAAATTGCACAAAAAGTAGCTACCGGTGAGCTTAAGCCTGAAGATATTAATGAAGACGATATTAGTGCTTTATTAACAACATCGGCGCTACCAGAGCCCGATTTATTTATCCGTACTGGTGGCGAGCAACGTGTCAGTAACTTCTTGTTATGGCAAATGGCATATACAGAATTTTTCTTCACAGACGTATTATGGCCCGAATTTGATAGTAAACAATTAGATGCGGCTATCAGCTCATTTTCCAAACGTGAAAGACGGTTTGGCCGTACATCTGAGCAATTGCAAGGTCAATCTGATGCTTAAACAACGTTTAATTACTGCCGCTATTCTAATTCCTCTTGCTGTCTGGGCTGTTTTTGCCAGTTCATTAACCACCTTCACTACGTTGATCGTTGCCGTTGCTTTATTGGCTGCATGGGAATGGCATCAGATGATAGGTATTCAGAGCCCTGGCATGCGGGTTATGTTGGCTGTTGATCTGATTATCGTTTTATATCTGGCTATCACTCAACTTAATCCTTATTTCATTATCAGTATTGGCATCCTCATCTGGCTTATTGCACTGGTCGTTATCCTCGGATTTTCGAATAAATCACTAGCTGAGCGGCTGTCACATGTATTTAAAAATAAAGTTTTTGGGGCCATTAGCAGTATTTTGATACTCACCGTATTTGTGGTCTCATCCATTACACTCAAGGCATTTAGTGAAATAGGGGCATTTTTATTCTTCTTTGTGATGGTCACCGTTTGGCTGGCTGACACAGGTGGTTATTTTGCCGGTAAACGCTTCGGAAAACATGCCTTAGCACCAGCCGTCAGCCCTAATAAAACATGGGAAGGTGTGGCGGGAGGCGTGCTGTTTGCGTCGATTTGGGCGATCGGTTTTTATTGGGTAAAAACACCGACAACTATCACCTTGTTTGAATGGCTTTTACTTGCTGTTGTTACCGTTACTGTATCGATTGTTGGTGACTTGTTTGAGAGTTTGTATAAACGCGCATTCTCAGTCAAAGACAGTGGTAATCTGCTGCCTGGACATGGTGGCATATTAGACAGAATTGACAGTTTAATTGCGGCAGTGCCTGTTTTCACTTTCCTTATGTTAATCATGGGTGGCTATAAATGAAATCAGTGACGATTCTTGGGTCAACTGGTTCAATAGGACTGAGTACGCTTGATGTATTAAGTCTTCATCCTGAAAAATTCAAAGTCTACGCTTTAACGGCTAATCGTTCTGTAGAATCCATGCTACAGCAATGCCTTCAGTTCGAACCAAAAATTGCTGTGATGTTAGATGCTGCCGCAGCAGATAAACTGGCTGAAGCGCTTAAAAGAAATCATAGTAAAACCATTGTTAAAATTGGCAAAAAAGCGCTTGAAGAGGTCTCTTCTTCTGCCAATACGGATATTGTTGTAGCAGCGATTGTTGGTGCGGCAGGCTTATTACCAACCTTGGCAGCAGCAAAGGCAGGTAAGCGAATTTTGCTTGCGAATAAAGAGGCACTCGTGATGAGCGGTGCTTTGTTTATGAGAACCGTAGCCGAGAATGGTGCAACATTGCTGCCTGTGGATAGTGAACATAATGCTATCTGGCAGTGTCTTCCCGTAGCCAATACTCAACATCATGATTTTAATGGTAAAGGTATAAGAAAAATTATCCTTACGGCCTCAGGCGGCCCATTCAGAGACTATGATCTTGAACAGTTAGACGATGTCACTCCTGAACAAGCGGTTGCCCATCCTAACTGGTCAATGGGACAAAAAATTTCGGTTGATTCTGCGACCATGATGAACAAAGGTCTTGAAGTGATTGAAGCGCACTGGCTGTTTGGTCTCCAGAGTCAACAAATTGAAGTGGTTTTGCACAGACAAAGTGTTATTCATTCGATGGTGGACTATGAGGATGGATCAGTGTTAGCACAGATGGGTAATCCAGATATGCGCACACCCATTACTAATACGTTGTCCTGGCCAGATAGGATTGCATCGGGTGTGGAACCTTTAGATCTGGTCAAAGTTGGCAGATTAGATTTTAGTGCGGCTGACTTCGCGCGATTCCCTTGCCTACGCCTAGCATATAAAGCATTAAATGAGGGTGGCACCGCGACGGCGATTTTGAATGCTGCCAATGAAATTGCTGTACAGGCCTTTTTAGATGAACAAATTCGCTTTACCGATATTGCCAGAATCATTGATGAAGTGTTGACTGAACTGCCTGTCAATGACGCGACGACACTTGAACAGATCTTGGCGGATGATGCCGCAGCGAGAACCTTAGCTAAAAGCAAGATTGGTTTATGCATTCATTAATTTTCTTTTTAATTGCCTTAGCTATCCTGATTATCATTCATGAATATGGTCATTTTTGGGTGGCCAGACGTTGTGGTGTTAAAGTACTGCGTTTTTCTGTGGGCTTTGGCAAACCTATCTGGCAAAAAGTCGGTAAAGATGGCACTGAGTATGTATTAGCTCCGATTCCCATGGGCGGTTATGTCAAAATGCTGGATGAACGTGAAGTGCCGGTGAGCGAAGATCAAGCTCAGTTTGCATTTAATCGCCAGTCTCTTACAAAACGCGTAGCCATCGTATCAGCTGGACCCATAGCCAATTTACTTTTTGCTATTTTGGCCTACTGGATTTTGTTAGTGGTAGGTGTTTCAGGTATTAAACCGGTTGTTGATGATGTACGTCCATCATCAATCGCCGCGGAAGCTGGATTGCATGCCGGCGATGAAATTCTGCAAATCGATGGTAATGATACGCCGACATGGAATAGTGTTTATAAGGCATTAATTCAAAAAGCAGAGTACGGCGAAAAAATTGATATTACCGTCAGCTCAGCGAATATTAAACAAGAACACTCGCTCACCTTGCCTCAAGTTGGTCTGGAGCAAGTTGGCAATATTCTTGAGCAAATTGGGATTGAGCCACTCCGTCCTTCAATAAAACCGATTCTCGGTGAAGTGGTGCCCGGCTCTCCGGCAGAAAAAGCCGGTTTAAAATCAGGTGATATGCTGGTCAGTGCACAACAAGAAATTATTCCAAGTTGGAATCAATGGGTTGAGTTGATTCAGGCCAGTGCAGGTAAAACGTTAGATATTGAACTGCTTCGAGATGGTGATCGCTTAGGACTGACTTTGATACCTGAAACAGGTGAGGATGGTAAAGGCCGCATTGGTGCTGCTGTGGATACAAGTCAGACTGCCATACCACAAGAGTTGCAAGCTGAGTTGCGCTATGGACCTATAGATGCAATTAAATACGCTGTGATTCAAACATGGGATTTTTCTTCCTCGACCTTAAAAAGTTTGTGGGGAATGGTTACCGGAAAAGTATCAACCGATAACTTAGGTGGTCCGATTAGTATTGCACAAATCGCAGGCAGCTCTGCTGAGCAAGGGGTTATGTCCTTTATCAGTTTTCTTGCGATGATAAGTATTACCCTGGGTATCCTGAACTTATTACCTATTCCTATGTTGGATGGTGGGCATCTGGCTATGTTTGTATTTGAAGCTGTCAGAGGAAAACCTCTTTCTGAAACAGTACAAGTTCAAGTGCAAAAAGTGGGCTTCCTTGTTTTGATAATGGTGATGTTTATTGCCTTTTTTAATGATCTATCAAGAGTGTTTGGATAATCAGATTAATTGCAGGTACACTTACTCTTTCGTCGACGGATAGTTATTGCTGATAACAATGAATAAATTACTGCCTATACTCCTGTTTTTGTCCTTTATCTCAGTCGCAAAAGCTGAGTCCTTTACCATCGAAGATATCCGTATAGAGGGATTGCAACGTATTTCTGCTGGTACCGTCTTTAATTATCTCCCTGTAAAAGTCGGAGATACGATGACGGATAACGATGCAAAAGGCATTATTCGTTCATTGTTCAAGTCAAAGTATTTCAACGATGTTGAAGTGGAAAGACAAGACAATGTACTGGTTATTAAAGTAAAAGAACGTCCGGCGATATCTAGCATTGAACTTGTCGGTAATAAAGACATGGATTCTGCCGAATTACTGAAATCGCTTCGCGAAATTGGTTTTGGTGAAGGTCAGGTGTTTGAGCAAGCCATGCTTGAACGGGTAGAGCTGGAACTGGAACGCCAATATTTCAGCCGCGGTAAATATGGCGTTGCTATTAGTTCAGAAGTGACACCACTATCACGAAACCGTGTCGCTATTCGTATCACCATGGCAGAAGGTGTTGTTGCCACAATCAGTGAAATCAATATTGTCGGTAACCATGCTTTCGATGATGAAGAGCTGATGACGGACTTTCAGACGACAACCGGTTCACTGTTATCATTCCTGACAAAAGACAACCAATACTCTCGCCAAAAATTATCTGCTGATTTAGAAACACTGCGTTCATTTTATCTGGATCGTGGTTATGTTGACTTTACTGTGGAGTCGACTCAGGTATCTATCAGTGATGACAAAAAACACATGTTTATCACTATTAATATCAGTGAAGGTGAGAAATATAAAATCAATCAGGTACGTCTGGCAGGTAACTTGATTGTTCCGGAAGATGAATTATTCAAGTTAGTGACGATTCGAGAAAATTCTGTATTTTCACGTAAGGCGATCACAAAGAGTACTGAGAACTTAACTAACCGTCTGGGTAACGACGGTTACGCTTTCGCCAATGTAAATGCGGTACCAGAAATCGACCGCGAGAAACGTGAAGTGGATTTAACGTTCTTTGTTGACCCTGGTCGCAGAGCGTATGTTAGACGTATTAATATTTCAGGTAATAGCAAAACACGTGATGAAGTATTACGCCGCGAATTCCGTCAGCAGGAATCTGCCTGGATTTCGACTGAAAAAGTCGAGCAATCAAAAGCACGTGTATCACGGCTGGGTTATTTTGAGAATGTAAACGTTGAAACTATCCCGGTTGCTGGCGTTCAGGATCAGGTTGATTTGGACTTTGGCGTCACAGAAACACCGTCTGGTAGTCTTTCAGCCGGTATCGGCTTCTCGCAATCTGATGGCCTTATTTTTAATGCGAATGTGACACAGAAGAACTTCTTGGGAAGTGGTAAACATATTCGTTTTGGTTTTAACAATAGCAGTATCAATACTATTTATAGTTTTGGTTACACCAACCCCTTTGTGACGGTTGATGGTATCAGTCAAGGCTTTAATGCTTTCTATCGTAAAACTGATGCTGATGAAGCCAATATCGCTACTTATACACTAGATGCCTTTGGCGGCGATATTACCTTTGGTATTCCAATTTCAGAGGAAAATCGTATTAACCTAGGTGTCGGTTATGAGCATACTGAAATCGATTTACCATCCGACAATACCATTTCACGTTATTCTGACTTTATTAAGCGTGAGGGTGACTCTTTTGATACTGTCACATTAAACCTTGGCTGGTCGAGTGATGACCGTGACAATGCATTGTTACCTACAAGTGGTATCTCGCAAACACTGACAGGTGAGTTTGCAGTGCCAGGGCCGTCACTGCAGTACTACAAACTGAAATATAAGGCTAATGCGTACCATCCGATCAATGAGACATTTACCTTCTCTTTAAGAGGTGAGTTTGGTTATGGTGATTCGTATGGGGATACAGAAGAATATCCTTTCTTCCAGAATTTCTATGCGGGTGGTATCAGAAGTGTCAGAGGCTTCCAGGCTAATACGCTTGGTGTTAAAGAAGATGATGAACCATTAGGTGGTAATTTACTGGTCAGTGGCGGCGCTGAAGTTATTTTCCCAGTACCATTTATGAAAAAAACGTTAAAATCTTTCCGCCTGAGTGCATTTACTGACTTTGGTAACGTTTACGATGTGAATCAAGATTTTGATGCGGGTTTATTGAGATATTCAGCCGGTCTGTCAGCTATATGGATTTCACCATTCGGTGCAATGTCGTTTAGTATAGCTGCACCGTTGAAGAAAGAAGACGGCGATGAGACTGAAGCATTCCAGTTCTCATTAGGTTCGACGTTTTAATTAATTATTTGGAGTTGAGTGTGAAGAATTTGAAGTTTATTTGGCTATTATTTGCATTGTTCATCGCCGCACCTGCTAGTTATGCAGCAGATTTAAAAATCGGTGTTGTAAATGCAGGCGTGGTGCTCGATAAATCACCACAAAAAGCAGCAGCACTCGCAAGGTTAGAAAAAGAATTTTCAGCAAGAAGTAAGTCTTTAGAAGCAAAACATAAAGCACTAAGAGCCGCTCAAGAAAAACTGAATAAAGATGGCGCTATTCTAAGTGCTGAACAACGTCGTGATAAAGAACGTGACTTATTGAGTGATCAGCGTGAGTTACAACGTCTTCAGGATGAATATAGTGAAGATTTGTCTATTCGTCGTAACGAAGAGTTGAGAAAGCTTGAAAAAGACATCGCTGAAACAATTGTTGATTTAGCCAAAAAAGAGTCTTATGACCTTGTTTTATACCAAGGCGTTATCTTTGCCAGTGATAAAGTAGATCTGACTGATAAAGTTCTGGAAATGTTAAAAGCTAAGAAATAGAGTGCGCCTGTGAGTTTGACTCTTGCTCAAATAGCGGAATATATCAATGGTAATGTTATCGGCGATGCTAATTACTCAGTTAGCAGCGTCGGTACATTATCAAATGCTGATTCAAGTCAGCTTAGTTTCTTATCCAACCCCAAATACAAAAAATTCTTAAATCAGTCCCATGCCGGTGCCATAATCGTTTTAAAAGGTATGGCTCAGTACGTCACAACAAATGCCATTGAAGTTGATGATCCATACGTTGCCTATGCAAAAGCGGCAAGTCTACTTCACCCTACTGAAAAAAAACTTCCAGGCATCCATCCGTCAGCATCTATTGACCCATCAGCAAAGATTGGTACTAATGTCTGTATTGGTGCGAATGTTGTCATTGAGCAATCAGTCATCATAGAAGATGAAGTGGTGATTGGACCGGGATGTGTTATCGAGCATGATGTGATTATTCGCAAAGCGACAAATCTCAGACCTAATGTAACATTATGCTTTGGTGTTAGCATTGGTGAAAGGACAATTATTCATCCTGGTGTAGTCATTGGTGCGGATGGTTTTGGTATCGCTAACGATAATGGCCACTGGATAAAAGTGCCTCAAGTTGGATCTGTCAATATTGGCAATGATGTTGAGATTGGTGCCAATACTACAATTGATAGAGGTGCCATTGATGACACGGTTATTGCTGATGGCGTGAAACTCGATAATCAAATACAGATCGGACACAATGTCACAATTGGTAAACATTCTGTTATAGCTGGTTGTACGGGTATTGCAGGAAGTACTTCTATTGGTGAATATTGTGCCATTGGTGGTGGTACTGGCATGGCAGGACATATTAATATTGCCAGCGGTGTGCAATTAACCGGGATGAGTATGGTCACTAAGTCTATTAATGAAGCAGGTATTTATTCTTCAGGTATTCCTGTTGAACCTGCTAAACAGTGGCACAAAAACGTGATTAGATACCGCCAAATGGATAAATTATATGATCGTGTTAAACAGCTTGAAGAAAAAACAAAAGATTGATTCGAGTATTGTTTCGCTTTACCAAAATGGCGACTCAAAGTAACATTGTCGGTCTTTATTAATATAATAATAGTCAAGGGATATTAGCTTGAACACGATTGACATACATGAAATTCAACGCCTGTTACCTCATCGATACCCTTTTTTACTAATCGATAGAGTCATTGAATTTACACCTGGCGAGCATTTAGTCGGCATCAAAAACGTTACATTCAATGAACCACACTTTACAGGCCATTTTCCTCAGCGTGTTATCATGCCAGGTGTGTTAATCCTTGAATCCCTTGCTCAAGCAACAGGTTTGTTAGCGTTTAAAACAGCTGATGAGATTCGGTCTGATGAAGCGCTATATTATTTAGCAGGTATTGATAATGCCCGTTTCAAAAAGCCAGTTGAGCCAGGCGATCAGCTAAGACTCGAAGTGAAGCTGGTCAAAAATAAACGTAATTTATGGAAATTTACAGGTGAAGCGAGTGTTGATGGCGAAGTCGTTGTCAGCGCAGATATCATGTGTGTTAACCAAGAAATGCCAAAGTGATTCATCAGACAGCTATTATTGATCCAACAGCGGTTATTGCAGATAACGTCAAGATTGGTCCCTTTTCTGTCATTGGCCCAAAGGTCGAGATTGGTGAAGGGACTGAAATTGCTTCACACGTGGTGATTAATGGACCAACAAAAATTGGTAAAAATAACCGCATATTCCAGTTCGCCTCAATAGGTGAGGAGCCTCAGGATAAAAAATTTCACGGTGAAGATACACTACTTGAAATTGGTGATAACAATCTTATCCGCGAGTCAGTGACGATTAATCGAGGAACTGTTCAGGGAGGGGGGATAACCCGTCTTGGCAGTAATAACTGGATTATGGCGTATGTGCATATCGCACATGATTGTATTATCGGTAACGATAATATTTTTGCTAACAATGCTTCATTGGCGGGACATGTCATCATTGACGATTTTGTTATTTTGGGTGGCTTTACTCTAATTAGCCAATTTAATTATATGGGATCACACTCTTTTAGTGCGATGGGCAGTGTGATTTCGAGAAATGTCCCACCTTATATTCTTGTTTCTGGGCATATGGCAAAACCTTTTGGTATTAATGTTGAAGGTCTGCGCAGACGTAATTTCAGCGATATTCAAATTAAAAATATTCGCCAAGCTTATAAAGTTTTATACCGCTCAGGGCTAAAACTTGAAGAAGCAGAGCTGCGTATTGATGCCATAGAACAAGAATCAGATGAGATTTCTTTATTAGCTGATTTTCTCAAGAAGCAGGAAGGCGGCATAATCCGATAATATCGGATTATGCGCTTTCTCGTTATATCTAATCATTATTGGGTGTTGCTGTAATTTTGTGAATGCTTAAGTCTGCACCCTCATATTCTTGTTCTTGGGTTAACCTTAGTCCCAGTAATAGTTTAAGCATACCGTAAACTGCAAACCCGCCGACAAAAGCAATCAAAATGCCAAGTCCAGTGCCGATAAGCTGAGATATTAAGCTGACTCCGCCCATGCCGCCTAGCGCAACCTGACCGAATATCCCCGCTGCGATACCTCCCCAAACACCACACAATCCATGAAGTGGCCAGACACCTAATACATCGTCTATTTTCCATTTATTTTGTGTCAGGGTGAATGTAAAGACAAACAATGCCCCTGCAACTAGCCCTGTCATGAGTGCGCCTAATGGATGCATAATGTCAGAACCAGCACAGACAGCGACAAGACCGGCTAATGGTCCATTGTGGACGAAGCCTGGATCATTTTTACCGACCAGGCATGATGCTAATATACCGCCCACCATTGCCATCAATGAATTAATAGCCACTAAACCACTTATACCGTCAATGGCTTGTGCTGACATAACATTAAAGCCAAACCAACCAACGGTTAAAATCCACGCACCTAGAGCTAGAAAAGGTATATTGGAAGGAGGGTGAGCAAAAATCTCTCCTTTTTTTCCGTAACGACCATGCCGCGGACCTAAATGTAAAACAGCTGCTAGCGCAATCCAGCCACCCACAGCATGTACGACGATTGAACCCGCAAAATCGTGAAAGCTGGCACCAAAGGAAGAATTTAACCAGTCCTGAATACCATAGGCACCGTTCCAGCTGATTCCTTCAAAAAGAGGATAAATAAAGCCGGCAATAAAAAATGTGGCAATTAATTGAGGATAAAATTTTGATCTTTCTGCGATGCCTCCTGAAACAATAGCAGGTATCGCGGCAGCAAACGTCAGCAAGAAAAAGAATTTTACCAGGCCGTAGCCATAGTTTTCGTTGAGTGTGGGAGCAGCATCAAAAAAATGTAAATTGTAGGCGATGCCATAACCAATAAAGAAATAAGCGATTGTCGATATTGCAAAATCAACAATAATTTTAACAAGCGCATTGACCTGATTTTTTTTGCGAACTGTTCCGACTTCGAGAAACGCAAAGCCGGCGTGCATGGCAAGCACCATTATGGCGCCTAGTAATATAAATAAAACATCATTTGCATTATGCACTATCTTATCCCCTCGTTGGTTTAGATATAAAGCACCAAAATAGCAAGACTCGCACCAAAAATGAAAATTAAGTTAAATCAATAGTATATGGATGCAGATGTGCAATATTGGACTATATGATGATTTGTTTTGGTGCGAATCTATCATGTTGGGCACTAAATTAGTGCAGTTAAAGAAGTGTATGGTTAGCATTCATTGAATTGTTGATCCACAAGCTGCTGATAAAAACGTATAATCAAGCGCTTTATATTGATGATAAAACTGATGTTGAGGAGACCGCATGGATATCTATGCATCTGATGAAGAAAAAGCAGAAGCAATAAAGCAGTGGTGGCGTGAAAATGGTCGCTCTGTATTTGTAGGCGTGGTGTTGGGGATCGCGTGTATTTTTGGTGTCCGTTATTGGATAAACTATCAACAGGTTCAGGATCAACAAGCCGCTTTAACTTATCAGCAAGCCATCGTCTCGGTAAGCAACCAAGACAGCGAAGCTGCGGAAATAAGTACTGAAAAGTTAATGCAGGATAATAAAAAGAGTGCATATTCAGTATTTGCAGCCTTACAAATGGCTGAGAAAGCCAGTGAAGCGGGCGAGGTTGATAAAGCAAAAGATTACCTTTCATGGGTAATTGCTAACGCGGAGTTATCCGGACACAGAGCATTAGCAAAACTTAGACTGGCAAAGGTCGAATTCGATAACGGTCAGTTAGATGAAGCATTGAAGCAAGTGACATCTAACGATGCTGCAGCGTTTGATTCACTATTCGCTGAGTTGGAAGGCGACATCAAAACAGCACAAGGACAAGCAGAAGGAGCCCATGCCGCTTATCAAAAAGCTTTAGTTGGGCTCAATTCAGGTGAGCCAAGACATACCTTGATTGAAATGAAATTAGATGACGTGGCAGCTGCACATGAAAGTTAATTTGCGTTTACTGACGATAGGTTTATCACTAAGCATGTTTTTATCAGCATGTAGCACCGTGGGTGATTGGTTTGCTGATGAGTCCTATGAAGAACCACCAGAACCATTAACAGAGTTTACCAGTGAAATTAGCCCCAAAATTCTGTGGGATAAAGGCGTTGGTGATGGCGCCGGTGAAAAAAAGGTGGAGCTGTCATCTTGGTGGCAGAATAATAAACTCTTTGCCGTTGATCATGAAGGTGAGGTGACGGCATTAAATGCTGAAACGGGTCGTGAAATTTGGGATGCTGACCTTGATCTGAATGTAGTCACCGGTATTGGTGGCGGCATGAATATGGTTTACGTTGGTTCAGACAAGGGTGTCGTCGTTGCTCTGAACGAGGCCGATGGCAAAGAGTTATGGCGTACCCAATTGACCAGTGAAGTCTTAGCACCAGTGACATCAGCAAATGATGTTGTTGTCAGCCGGACATCTGATGGGCGGGTCAGCGGTATTTCAGCTCAAGATGGCAAAGTACTCTGGTCATACCAACGTGCTGTACCGTTGTTAAGTTTGCGTGGTGCTGGCCGACCCGTTATTGCTGGTAATGAAGTTATCGCAGGTTATGACAATGGTAAGTTGGTGGCATTATCGTTAAATGACGGTAAAGTTTTGTGGGAAAATAGTATCGCTGTCCCACGTGGACGTACCGAGTTGGAACGTTTGGTTGATATCGATGCAGATCCTGTTGTGATCGACGATACGGTTTATGTAGTGACTTATCAGGGACAGCTTGCTGCCGTTGATATTAATTCTGGCCGTGTTTTATGGTCACGTGATATGTCTTCACAAATAGGACTAGACGCCGCTTACCATGATGCGGTTTATGTGACGGATGATGAAGGCTATGTCTGGGCTGTACAGGATGGTAGTGGTGACGCATTATGGCGTCAGACAAGATTATTACGTCGCCAAGCGACAGCGCCCGCGATTGCTGGTAACTATATTGTTGTTGGTGATTTTGAAGGATATATCCACTGGATCGCCCGCGACGATGGACGTTTTGTTTCACGTCAACAAGTGAGTGACGGACCAATCTACTGTAAACCATTAGTTATTAATGGTGTTGTTTATATTACTGCCGCTGATGGCAGTATTACCGCTCTGAGAGTACCCGAAAATTGAAACCTGTAATCGCGCTGGTTGGCCGCCCTAATGTTGGCAAGTCAACAATATTTAATCGGCTAACACGAAGTCGTGATGCACTAGTCGCTGATTATGCCGGTCTGACGCGTGATCGTATTTATGGCAAGGTGAAAGAACCCGGCTTTGATTTTATATTAATTGATACCGGTGGACTCACCGATCAAACTGACAATATGTCAGATTTGATGCGTAAACAAGCTAAGCTAGCGATTGATGAAGCGGATCTTATTTTGTTTATTGTTGATGGTCGAGCAGGTCTGATGCCAACAGATTCAGATGTGGCCCAACAACTACGCAATGATGGAAAACCTGTTTGTCTTGTTATCAACAAAACAGAGGGGGAACGTCGTGAAATTATATCTGCCGAATTTTATGCATTAGGTTTGGGTGAGCCACAGGTCATTTCTGCCACTCAGGGCAGAGGGATTGATAGTTTATTAGCTGAAATTAAACAACGTATACCGGCGGTTGAGAAAATTGAAGCAGATGAAGCCGAGGCCTTTGATGAGAATGAAATCCGGCTGGCTGTATTGGGAAGGCCTAATGTTGGTAAATCAACATTAATTAATCGACTACTTGGTGAAGAGCGTGTGGTAGCCTTTGATGAGCCAGGAACAACACGCGATAGTATTCACATTCCTTTTGAGAAAGACGGTGTTAATTACACATTAATCGACACGGCAGGTGTCAGACGTCGGTCGAAAGTCTCTGAAAAGCTTGAGAAGTTTAGTGTTTTAAAAACTTTACAGGCTCTGGAAGATGCGAATGTCGTGATGTTGGTGCTTGATGCTCATGAAGGTATTGTTGAGCAGGACTTGCATCTGGCCGGACTGATTGTTGAAAGTGGACGTGCCGTTGTCATTGCTGTGAATAAATGGGATGGTCTGGAAAAAAGTGAACGAGAATGGGTTACAACCAATATCGAACGACGTTTACCTTTCCTGAATTTTGCCAAGACACACTTTATTTCGGCACTGCATGGTAGTGGCGTGGGTTTGTTATTTAAATCAGTCAGACAAGCATTCCAATCTGCCATGACTAAAGTACCAACGTCACGATTAACACGTGTGCTGGAAGATGCGATTGCTGATCATCCGCCACCGTTAGTTAGAGGTCGTCGTATTAAGTTTCGCTATGCACATCTGGGAGGGAAAAATCCACCCAGAATTATTATTCACGGTAATCAGACGGAGTCGACCCCGAACAGTTATAAGCGTTATCTGGAGAATACATTCAGAGAGGCGCTGAAATTACAGGGAACACCGGTGATGATTGAGTTTAAAACCAGTGATAACCCATATCGTGATAAAGCAATAAAAAGTGCTAGTCAGAATGCGCCACAAAAAAAACAGCGCCCACCAAGAAAGAGCCGTAAAAGTTAGAGGTTAGAGAAGGCCGGGATCATCACTCATCAGGTTTTCAAGGCTATTGAGTTGATCCCTGACTTTTTCACGGTTGGCTAATTTTTCTCTTGCCGCTAGCGGTAAATCTGTAAATAAAATAACTTGTTTATCTATTAGGGTGTTGATCAAATCTTCCAATACCCTGATTAATGATAAGTCCGATGCACTTAGCGCAGAAAGGCTATCTTCTTTTTTTTCCGATTGTGTTAAATAATCGACTAATTCAGCAGAGTTTATTGATAATTTTTCTGTGGCCTCATCCTGAGGCCTGTCATAGACAGCAATTATTTTTGCTGACTCGTCTCTTTTCACATAAACCATTATATTAGTACCTCATAAACTCATGCCAGCAACACATTACGATAAGCAATGCTTTACAGTAAACTAAAAAACTGTGAAACTCATCAAGTTTTATTAATAACTACAAGTAATAAAGATGCGTACGGAGCCTGTCATCAATACGAGTAAAAATGAGCAATGGGATGCTCAGGATAGCTACCGTACTCATGATGATCCTTTATTGTCCTGTTTGACACTGCTGGCTAAAATTTTGAATAAGCCGCATAGTCCGGAGTCTCTGGTTGCTGGTCTCCCATTAGTTAACAATAAACTCTCACCATCCCTGTTTAGTCGTGCCGCTGAACGCGCTGGCTTATCTTCACGTATTGTGAAGAGAAAGTTAACGAAAATTCCGAATCTTGTTCTACCAGCTGTTTTATTACTCAATGATGCCAATGCTTGTATTGTTCTGGAATTGAGTAACACTCAGGCTCGAGTCATTTTCCCAGAAACAGGGGAAGGGGAAGCAGAAATTCCATTAGAGGAGCTAAATGCTCAATACTCTGGATACAGTATTTTTATCAAACCCGTTCACCAATTTGATAAGCGTACGGAATTTTCAGTTATACCACGGGCGAACCATTGGTTCTGGGGTACGATTCTGCGTTTTTGGCCAGTTTATGGCCAGGTTTTTATCGCATCTATATTAGTAAACAGTTTTGCACTAGCTTCACCGTTATTTGTGATGAATGTGTATGACCGGGTCGTGCCGAATAATGCCACTGAAACACTTTGGGTGCTGGCTATCGGGGTCGCAACAGTATTTTTCTTTGAATTACTTTTACGAACGCTGCGCGCTTATTTTATTGATATTGCTAGTAAAAAAGCGGATGTCATACTTTCTGCCACTATTTTTGAGAAGGTCATGGCAGTGAAAATGTCTGCACGGTCCAACTCAGTAGGGTCATTTGCCAATAGCATGCAGGAGTTTGAGTCTTTCAGAGAGTTTTTTACCTCAGCTACGTTAACTACGTTAGTGGATTTGCCCTTTTCATTATTATTTATAACCGTTATCTGGTTAGTGGCTGGTCCTGTTGCCTTCATTCCACTGGCCGTGATTCCACTAACAATACTAGTCAGTCTGATTATTCAGTTTCCTTTATCAAAAACCATTCAACATTTATTCAGGCATTCGGGCCAGAGAAGTTCTACTTTGATTGAGACTTTAACCGGCTTAGAAACGATCAAAAGTATTGGTGCCGAGACGCCAATACAGCGTAAATGGGAACAGACAATCGGATTTATGACGAAATACAGTCAACGCGCCCGAATTTTATCTGCTACTGCGATTAATTTTTCCTCTTTTCTTCAGCAAATGGCATCCATTACCGTTGTTGTTTTTGGGGTCTACCTGATTACTGAAAATGAAATTACGATGGGGGCCTTAATTGCCAGTACTATTCTGACCGGACGAGCATTAGCGCCCATGGCTGCCTTGGCCGGCCTTCTAACACGTTACCACCAGTCCAAAGCGGCATTAAGCTCATTGAACAGCCTTATGGCCCTACCTGTTGAGAGACCCTCAGGACGAGAGTTTCTGCATCGTCCTGAATTTAAAGGCGGAATTGAGTTTAAAAAAGTCAGTTTCCGATATCCAGAGCAGCCTATAGATGCCTTAACTGATGTGTCTTTTAAAATTAATGCTGGTGAAAAAGTGGCTTTTATCGGCCGTATTGGCTCTGGCAAAAGTACCCTAGAAAAACTCATGCTTGGCTTATATGAGCCAGATGAAGGTTCTATTTTGCTTGATGGGACCGATATTCGACAGGTTGATCCTGTCGATTTAAGAAAGAATGTTGGTTATGCACCTCAGGACGTTGTGCTGTTTTATGGCAGTATTCGTGAAAACATCACCATGGTGGCACCATTCGCTGAAGATCATGAAGTACTCAAAGCGGCCGACATAGCAGGCGTCACCGAATTTGTTAATCGCCATCCTTCAGGCTTTGATATGCCAGTAGGTGAGCGTGGTGAAGGTTTGTCGGGCGGACAACGTCAAAGTGTGGCCGTTGCCAGAGCGTTATTGTTAGATTCTCCCGTCATCATGCTGGATGAACCCACCAATGCCATGGATAACAGTACTGAAGAACGCTTCAAAGCAAAACTGGCTGAAAATATTAAGGATAAAACTTTATTGCTGGTTACCCATAAAGCCTCTTTATTAAGCTTGGTGGATAGAGTGATTGTGATGGACCAGGGTCACATTGTGGCTGATGGACCAAGAGAACAAATTCTGACAGCACTTAAAAATGGCCATATAAAAGTGAACAAGGGCTAAATATGGCATGGTTTAACAAAACGAATTCAGATGACCTTGAGTTTATGTCAGAAGTCAGCGCCGCTTCGCTGGAAAGCTCGCCTCGACTTGGTCATTCATTGTTACTGCTAATTACCTTATTTTTTATTTGTGCCTTTTGGTGGGCCAGTGTGACCGAGTTGGATGAAGTGACACGTGGGCAGGGTAAGGTGATTCCCTCGAGTAAAGTCCAAGTTATTCAAAACCTGGAGGGAGGGATTCTCTCTGAGGTTTTGGTTAATGAAGGTGACTTAGTTGACAAAGGTGATGTGCTGCTTCGAATTGATGACACACGTTTTTCATCTTCTTTCCGTGAGACACAACTGAAATATTGGGAATTGCTGGCACGCAAAGCACGTTTAACAGCTGAGGTTGAGGGTAAACCATTGGAATTACCTGAGGAAATCATTAAGCAACAGCCTTCATTGGCAGCCAGTGAACGTTCCCTATATCAATCCAGGCAGCTAGAGTTACAGAGCAGTATCAATGTGCTTGAGCAGCAAGTAAAACAGCGTGAACAAGAGTTACTGGAGAATCAGGCTAAACTGAATAAACTGAGCACAAGTTATGATTTAAGTCGTCAAGAGCTGGAAATGTCTGAACCCTTAGTTTCAGTGGGGGTGATATCCGAAGTCGAATTATTAAGACTTAAACGTGCAACCAATGATTTACGTGGAGAAATGGAAACTACGCGATTAGCCATTCCCCGAATTCGCTCGACACTCAATGAAGCGAAACAAAAAATTAAAGATACAACGTTGCGCTTTAAATCTGATGCTGCCTCACAACTGAGCGAGGTACAGTCAGAGTTAGCCATTACTAAAGAGACAACCACTTCTCAAGAAGATAGAGTGAGGCGTACATTAGTACGCTCGCCCGTTAAAGGTAAAATAAAACAGCTAAAAATAAATACGGTAGGTGGCGTTATTCAACCTGGGATGGATTTAGTTGAAATTGTTCCTGTTGAAGATAATCTGTTAATTGAGGCCAATATTCGGCCGTCTGATATTGCGTTTTTGAGCCCTGGACAACAAGCCATGGTGAAACTAACAGCTTACGATTTTTCCATTTATGGTGGACTTCCTGCTACATTAGAAAGAATAAGTGCTGATACAATTACAAATGATGAGGGAGAGAGTTTTTATCTTATCTACTTAAGAACAGATAAAAACTATATTGATAGTAGTAAAGGTCCATTAGAGATTATCCCAGGTATGACTGTAACGGTTGATATTATGACTGGCAAAAAAACGGTGCTGGATTATTTATTCAAACCGATACTCAAAGCTAAAAATGAGGCGATGAGAGAACGTTGATTAATCAAACCATACCAAATATGCCGGATATGGCAAACAAGTCAATGCTTTATTGCATCGGGACGGATGCCCAACAACTTGTGCATATCAAGCACCTTTTGGCGGACAGATATGATCTGTGTGAGTTTTCCTGTATCGAAGACGCGCAATCTACGCTTAATGGAAAAAACCCAAATCTCATTCTGTGTCATCTATCTTGTCTGAATGGTAATGCAAGCTCTTTATTCAGCATTATGGACAATGCTGTCACCCGTGCTCGTGTGCTTATTATCGGACCTAAACTTTCTGTTATTGAACAGATTTCGATTCTTAAACAGGGCGCACGCGGATATTTTCAAGAAGAACTTGTTGATGATAAGTTACTGATTGCACTTGATTTGATTCAGCGGGGGGAAGTTTGGGTAGAACGGCACGTTATTGCTGGGTTAATTGATGAATTAAATCACGCACCTCAACTTTCAAATGAGCAGCAAGCAAAATTGGACAGTTTGTCGCGTAAGGAGTTGGAAGTCGCTGAGTTGGTAAGTCATGGTGCGACAAATAAAATGATTGCCAGGACAATGAATATTACGGAAAGAACTGTAAAAGCACATCTAACAGCGATATTCCAGAAAATGAATATTCCGGATAGACTGTCACTTGCTATATTTTTCAGGGATTTACGTTAGTTATATCAAACAACAGTATGTTATGTTTTAATACATCGTGCCATTTTTAAGCACAATGGAATGAGGCTTATATTCAGTCATTGAATGTGAAACGTTCAGGCTGGGGGGGAATTGGGATTTGAAGTGATGAAGAAAAGTTTAGTTTTAAGCTTACCTTTATGGGTAATGGCATCTAGTGTTTCTGCTCAAACGTTGGAAAGTGCAGTAATGCATACTATTGAGTCAAATCCCGATATCCTTGCTGCTGTGAGTGAACGACAAGCTGTTTCTAAAGAAATTGATCAGGCAAAGGCCGGATATTATCCAACTCTGGATTTAGCTTTGGGTACGGGCTGGGAAATGACTGATAACCCGAATACACGTTCAGCGGGACGTGGCGAAGTCAGACTGAACAGGGATGAGGCGAGCTTACAGTTGCGTCAAATGTTGTTTGATGGCATGGAAACTAAAAACGAAGTTCTACGACAAGAATTTAGAACAAATTCGCGTGCCTCAGCGGTGTACAGTGCTGCAGAAAATACCGGATTGGAAGCTGTTGACGCTTATCTTAATGTGCTGAGACAGCAGAAAATTGTTGAATTAGCTCAAACCAACCTTGAAGCGCACCAACGGACACATGATCAAATTGTTCTTCGCAGTGAGCGTGGTGTTGGTCGTGGTGCAGATATGGACCAAAGTCTGGGTAGGCTTGCTTTAGCTGAAGCTAACCTGATGGAAGAAGAAAGTAAATTGCGTGATGCAGAAACGACTTTTATCCGCGTTGTTGGCGAGCCACCTGAATCATTAGAAGAGCCTGAAATCCCCGAGAATCTGATTCCTGATACCTTGGATGCAGCAATAGCAAAAGCCGTTGATAATCATCCAACTTTAAGATTAGCGAACTTTGACCTGGAATCAGCCCGAGCACAGCACGCCACCGCAAAAGCGCCATTTTATCCCGATCTACATTTGGAAGTAGGTACGCGTGCTGATCATAATATTGATGGTCAGGTGGGAACGGATAAAGACATCACAGCCATGTTGCGTTTACGATATAACCTATTGAATGGCGGACGTGATTCAGCCCGGCGTGAAGAGACTGCCTATTTAATTAATCAAGCAGCCGAGATTCGAAATAATACTTATCGTGAAGTGGAAGAAGGAACGAGGCTTTCCTGGAATGCATGGGAAACGGTCAAAAGCCAGATGTCATATCGCGAACAACATGTTGACTCAAGTCAAAAGTCACGTGATGCCTACAGACAACAATTCAGTCTTGGACAGCGCACCTTATTAGACTTATTGGATTCTGAGAATGAAGTTTTCAGAGCACAGACGGCTCTGGTAAACACTGAGTATGACGAGCTGTATGCGCAGTATCGTATTTTGAATAGTATGGGACTATTGCTTCAAGGCTTAAATATTAAAGCACCTGAGGCTGCAGAGACTATTGCTATAAAACAGTAAATCACTATTTCAACAGTTTCACAGCCACGGGAAAGCCCGTGGCTTTTTTATATATATGGGAATGACGTTTTTTTCTGGTTTAGAAACGATCGTGGTATTATACGGAGCCCAATTGGCGGGATAATTAAGAGAATTCATGAGTAAGCAATCATCATTTACATACGAAGAATTATTGCAGTGTGGACACGGCGAAATGTTTGGTCCTGGCAATGCACAACTCCCTGTTCCCAATATGCTGATGATGGATCGCATTACTCATATTGCAAATACAGGTGGTGCTTACGGTAAAGGCGAAATCATTGCAGAATTGGATATACATCCGGATCTTTGGTTTTTTGATTGCCACTTCCCGGGTGATCCCGTTATGCCTGGTTGTTTAGGCTTGGATGCGATGTGGCAACTCGTCGGATTTTTCCTAGCTTGGGATGGTAATCCAGGCCGTGGCCGAGCATTAGGCTCAGGTGAAGTCAAATTTACCGGACAAGTACTACCAACAGCGAAGAAAGTTACTTACCGTATTGATTTAAAACGTGTTATTGCACGCAAGCTGGTTTTGGCTATTGCGGATGGCACGGTATCTGTGGATGGGCGCGATATCTATACTGCAAAAGATTTACGCGTTGGTCTGTTTACATCAACCGATGATTTTTAGGATGTCATAATGAAACGTGTTGTCGTTACAGGGTTAGGTATCACGTCTTGCTTAGGTCTTGATGCCCAAACAGTGACAGAGTCTCTTCGTCATGGCCGCTCAGGTATTCGCTTTAAACAAGACTATGCGGATATGGGGTTTCGCAGCCATGTTGCAGGCACCATTGATATTGATTTCAAAGAATATATCGATCGCAAAACATTACGTTTTATGGGCGATGCTGCTGCCTATGCCTATATTGCTATGGAGCAAGCGATTGCTGACGCAGGTTTAACCGAAGAGCAGGTTTCTAATATCCGAACGGGTCTTATTATGGGATCCGGTGGCGCTTCTTCTTCGAATCAGGTTGAAGCGGCTGATATCTTGCGTGAGAAAGGCTTAAAACGTATTGGGCCTTATCGCGTTACTCAAGTTATGGGTAGTACTACTTCAGCCTGCCTTGCCACACCGTTTAAAATCAAAGGCGTGAACTATTCCATGTCATCCGCTTGTGCAACTAGTGCGCATTGTATTGGTACTGCCATGGAACAAATTCAACTCGGCAAGCAAGATATTGTGTTTGCGGGTGGGGGTGAAGAAGAGCACTGGTCAATGAGCTCATTATTTGATGCGATGGGTGCTCTATCAACCAAATATAACGATACGCCGGAAAAAGCATCTCGTGCTTATGATGCTGACCGTGATGGTTTTGTGATCGCAGGCGGCGGCGGTGTGTTAGTACTTGAAGAGTATGAACATGCAAAAGCCCGTGGCGCTAAAATCTATGCTGAATTAACCGGCTATGGTGCAACATCCGATGGTTACGATATGGTGGCGCCATCTGGTGAAGGTGCGATGCGTTGTATGCAACTCGCCATGTCAACGATTCGTGGCAAAGTTCAATATATTAATGCTCATGGCACCAGCACACCGGTAGGTGATTTGGCTGAATTAGGTGCTATCAAAAAGACTTTTGGTGATGATATTCCTGCCGTAGGATCAACAAAATCATTATCAGGTCATTCTTTGGGCGCTGCTGGTGTTCAAGAAGCGATTTATAGTCTGTTGATGCTGGAAAATGATTTTCTTGCCGCCTCGGCTAATATTGAAACCTTAGATCCTGAAGCGGAAGGCATGCCTATTCTGCGGGAACGTGTGGATAACGCTGGACTCACAACAGTCATGTCGAACAGTTTCGGCTTTGGTGGAACCAATGCCTGTTTGGTGTTTGAAAAGCTCGATGATTAAAGAAAAAAGCCACCTTTCGGTGGCTTTTTTTATTGTAGATCGTCGTCAGTGACTGGGCCGCGTTTGCCTGCGTTGGCTTCTTGAATCAGTGTGATCAGTAATTGCTTTTTATCAGGATCATCAAGATATTTTGAGCTGAACGTAATACCAAATTTATCGGCATATTGTTTCACCAGCATCACTAGGATTGTTTCGTCTTCCACATCGGGCTCCAGATTATTTAAATTGTTCAATTATAACGTTTCAACAAGCTATCAATGAAATTGCATTATCAAGAAAGTGGTGAAGGGATACCTTTAATTATTATCCACGGCTTATTTGGCTCAGCGGATAATTGGCGCAGTATGGCGAAGTATTTTTCACGTTTTTATCGTGTTATTAGTGTTGATTTACGCAATCATGGCCGTTCCCCACATAGTGATGAGCAGAACTTTACTGTCATGGCTGAAGATATTCATGAGTTATGTGAATACTTGCGATTGGAACAGGTGAATATCTTAGGCCATTCACTTGGCGGCAAAGTAGCGATGAAATTTGCTGCAATGTATCCGGTCATGGTTTCAAAATTGGTGATCGTGGATATTGCTCCTCGCCAATACTTCAGTGCACACACACCGCTGATGGATGCGATGATGGCTCTGAATTTATCTGAGTTTACTAGCCGAAATGAGGTCGATGCTGCTTTAGCTCAGTCTATTCCTGATAAGGCTGTTCGTCAGTTTTTATTGATGAACTTAGTTTCTGAGCATGAGCGCTTTAAATGGCGAATTAACCTGACAGCGCTTAAAGCCAACTTTAAAGAATTAATGGCGTCTATCTTTGATAGCGAGGTGTTAACTATGCCGAGCTTATTTGTTTATGGTGAGTTATCTGACTATGTTACTGAGCAGGATCGACAACAAATTTCAGCACAGTTTACGCATGCGGAATTTAATTGCATTGAAAAGGCAGGGCACTGGGTTCAGGCTGAACGTCCACAACAATTTAAGCAGGTTGTAGAGGAGTTTTTACAAGATGATTGAGACAGAACTCTTGAAAGAACTTATTGAATTTCGCCGGGAGAGGGACTGGGAACAGTTTCACAATGCTAAAGATGTGGCGATTTCTCTATCTATAGAAGCTTCAGAGTTGCTGGAATGGTTTCAATGGAAGAGTGCTGAGCAAGTGCAGCAACGGCTCGCGTCCGATAAACGTGAAGAGCTGGAAGATGAAATAGCTGATGTCGCAGTTTATCTTGCTTATCTTTGTCATGACTTAAACATTGATTTAAATCAGGCCATCAAAAATAAAATGCAGAAGAATGCGGCTAAATATCCACGAGATAAAGTCAAAGGTCGTAATGATAAGTACGATGAATATTCATAAAGCCGAATTACAGTGCTAGGATTTAGCTTTTTTATTTTATTTCTTAGGAAACCCTCATGAGCGCCATTGTTTTCCTGATTCAGTGTAAAGACCAAAAAGGTCTAGTCGCAGGAATCACTAGCTTTTTTGCTGAAAGACAGTTTAATATTCTGCACTGCCAGCAATATACTGACACTGAAGTTGGCCAGTATTTCATGCGAATTAAGCTTGAAGATGATGGTAGCTTCAATCATCAACAGCTTGAAGCTGAGTTTAGCCAGTTTGCCGCCACTATCGACTTAAACTGGTCTGTTCGCTACAGTGAGCAGCCTTATCGAGTAGCTTTACTGGTGACAAGAGCTTCACACTGCCCATACGACTTACTACTCAGAGAGTTAGAGGGTGAACTGAAATGCGATATTCCTCTTATCATAGGTAACCATCGTGATTTAGAGGATATGGCCTGTCAGTTCGATAAGCCGTTCTATCACTTACCCATCACGGCAGAAACCAAGCAGGCACAAGAAGCGGAGATAAAGCGCCTGCTGGCCGAGTTTGATATTGATCTGATCGTGATGGCGCGTTACATGCAAATCTTGTCAGAGGAATTTGTGACCGAATTTTCTGGTCGGATTATTAATATTCATCACGGATTCTTACCTGCCTTCCAAGGCGCTAAACCTTATCATCAGGCTTATGAGCGTGGCGTTAAAATTATTGGTGCCACAGCCCACTATGCGACAGCTGAGTTAGATGAGGGACCGATTGTCGCTCAGGATGTGCAACATGTTCAGCACGATAACAGTCCGCAAGATCTGGTGATGATGGGAAAAGATATTGAACGTATTGTGCTGGCGAGAGCAGTCAAAGCCCACATTGAGCATCGAATTATTATCAATGGTCGCCGTACCATTGTGTTTTCTGAAGGTGCCTGAATAATCTAAATAAGGAGTCGAGTGCATGACGAATAAAACCATCATAATTACGGGAGCTACCTCAGGGTTTGGGGAAGCTTGTGCCAGAGTATTTGCAAACAATGGCTGGCAATTAATTCTGACGGGACGACGCCAGCAACGACTAGATGATTTACAGCAAGAGTTGGGTGGTAAAGATAAAGTGGCTACCTGCTGTTTTGACGTGACAGACAGAAAAGCGGTTGAAACTGCTATTCATGGTTTAGCCGAACCTTTCAAAAAAATTGATGTGTTACTGAATAATGCTGGATTGGCATTAGGGCTGGAACCCGCTCAGGAAACCAATTTAGATGATTGGGAAAAAATGGTGGATACCAATATCAAAGGCTTGCTTTACTGTACTCGGACTATACTACCGATGATGACAGAGAGAAAGTCAGGATATGTGATTAATATCGGCTCTGTTGCCGGTAACTGGCCTTATCCTGGGGGTAATGTCTACTGTGGTACCAAAGCATTTGTCAGGCAGTTCTCACTGGCGACACGGGCTGATTTATTAGGCTCGAATGTCCGTGTCACTAATGTGGAACCTGGCAATGCCGAAACCGAATTTTCTAAGGTACGTTTTAAAGACGATGGCGCGCGGGCAGATAAAGTCTATGAAGGCACGAGAGCACTAGATGCCGAAGATATTGCCAATACGGTCTGGTGGCTGGTGAATACCCCTGAACATGTGAATGTGACCACGATTGAAGTAATGCCCACCCAGGAAGCAAATGGGCCGATGGCATTTTATCGCCAATAAAATATAAAAGACCGGGTTATCCGGTCTTTTCTTTTTTAGCCAAAGAGCCAGCTTGTTGGATTCGGATGTGGCTGCTGTTGATCCAAATATTTCATACCTTTGACACAGCGCACGACTACCCAGATAACCCAAAACACTAACACCAAATAGCCAACTAAAAAGAACGCAAATAACACGCCGATAAATAAATACAGAAGACCCATCCAGAATGTTCGGATCTGAAACTGGTAGTGCGACTGTAACCAAGCTACTGCATCGTCTTTATGAATATAAGCTATGACTACTGCAACAAAACCTAAAAACTGAATAATAATATTTGCGATAAATAATAAATAAACGAGTTTGGCCGTTTGTTGGCTGGCCTGTGTTGATTCGCTCATGCATCTTTCCCGGTATATGTATTCACATAATCTACCAAATTTATCGTTGCTTTAGCCATTGCAGCATAAAACGGCTTATTACAACTAACACAAATAATGTCCAAACAGTCATTGCGCCCATTGGAACATCAAGTAATAACGCTAACATCAGGCCAAAGAAGTAACCCAGAAAGCCTATACCATAACCAAGCAAAAGCTTATGACGGGTTTTCTCAAATCCACGGCTGGCTAAAGCAGGCAAGATTAAACTGGCAAAGACTAAATACACACCGACTAACTGCACCGAAGCGGTCACAGTGAGTGAAAACACAATATAAAAAAGCCAGCTACGCTGTGATTGCATGGTGAACCAGATGAATAACAATGCGGCGTAGAGTAAACCTACCCATAACAGGTGAGAAGGTGTCACCCATAAAATCTGCCCCACTAATAAATCATGTAGTAATTCATCACTATGAGGGGCATGGCTGACTAGTAAAATCCCACCGCTGGCGGCCAATATAAATAATAAGCCGATTAAGGCTTCGACAATATGCGGATAACGTTTCTCTAACCACAGCACTAAAACAGAGGCAGAGAGTGCACTAGCTGCTGCACTGACTTGTAACCAGGGACCATGCATATCACCAATAAAAATAGTGGCGGCCATCACCCCAAGTGCCGCCATTTGCGCAATGGCAAGATCAATAAAAATAATGCCTCGTTTCAATACTTCCTGACCGAGAGGCACATGTGTTGTCAGAACTAACATGCCTGCCACGAGGGCAGGCAATATTAGCGACCAATCAAGATTGATCAGGTTCATTTAGCGCCATCCAGTAATAAGTTGATGGTGTCATCATAGAGCTCAAACAAATTGTTACTGTTGTTATCACCACCCACGGTGAATGGCAGTAACACTTTTTTGATACCTGTTTTATCCACCAACCAATCAGTGGCTCTTGGTGACTGATAAGCGGCCAGAATCACCATTTTTGCAGGTGTCTGTTTTAGCTTTTCAACTACTGATTGCAACTGTTTTACCGTTGGCGGTACAGCAGGTTTTGCCTCCAACACAGCCACTTCGTTCAGACCTAACCATTTAGTCAGGTAAATCCAGTTTTTATGCTGCACAACAATGGGCACACCTTTCAGTGGAGCCGCTTTTTCCTGCCATTGTTTCATGGCTGTTTGCCAGCGCTGTTGGAAATCTTGCCAGCGTTGTTCATAGTTGCTGGCATGTTCAGGATCACGTTGTTTTAGTCTCTCAGCCAGCGCTTCAGCCACTTTAAAAATATTTTCCGGACTGGTTTGAATATGCGGATTACCTGCCGCATGCACATGGCCCTGACTACGATCAACTGTGGCAGGCTTTTCCAGTAAACGGACATAATCGGCCGCCATGAAATAGCCTTCAGCACCAATCTGGATATTGGGGTTACCGGCCTTACGTTGGAGTAATGGCAACCAACCCACTTCTAATTCAGCACCAGTGCAAACTAATAAATCCGTTTTACGGGCTTTAGCAATCAGGCTCGGACGTGCTTGAATGTAATGCGGATCCTGTAACCCACTGGTTGCACTGAATACTGATACATCATCGCCCCCTAACTCTTCAGTCAATGATGCCCATTCTGGTTCGCAAGCGAACACAGACAGTTGAGCCCAGCTAGGTGAGCTCAATAAAATTAAAACAGTGAAAATAAGCGTTTTCATTATGAACTCCTAATATTGGTGCGCGCCATGAGCGCCAAGGCTAACGGTGTATTGCAGAATCATTTGCCAATCATCATCGCTGTACGATTGATCATGATTGATTTGCGCACGAATACGACTGAACTCACTCGGTAAGTATTCCACCATGGCACTAGTACGTTGTGGATGGCTTCTGCCACCTTCAAGCCCCGCATCTGCCAGCAACTCATCATCCGATGCTCGATGTTTACTGCCTAACCAGTCATAACGCAGACCGGAACGCCATTGCGGATTGAACTGATAAATACCTTCCAGATAACCGCCGTATTGTTTTCCATCGTAATTAGCAAACTCATCGCTGCCATGACTGATATTGCCGTCATCATGCAGATACATGAATTCACCGATCAAGGTCAGATTTTCTTGACGGAAATTACCATTAGGTGCCCATTTGTAAACCAGGGAGAGGTTGGTGATATCTGTGTCGCCATTGAATAGTGCTGAACTTTCCTCTTCATCACCATGACTGTGGCCGCTACTGTATGAGCGATCATCCGGGCTTGAACGCCAGTGTGAAATGCCTGCTTGCCAGCTGCTTTCTATACCAATATCTCCACCGGTTTTGGCATAGACCAGCCAATCACCAATACCACTATGATCGCCGCTGCCAGGATAACTATCACCATTACCGACACTGGTACCTACTTCCAGCATATAGTCCGTGGGTAACAGATAAGATAATTTCACACCGTCAGTAGAAAGCTGATTACCAAATAAACCCCGGTAAATCAGTGGTGCATCAGCAAAATTCCAAGCATGAGCATGACGTTCGTTCAAATAACCAATAGGGGCAAAATAACGACCCGCTCGGACAGTTAAGCCATTGCCTAAACCTAAGGTTTCGATAAAGGCTTCTTCGACTTCCAGCTCAGTTTCATCATCATGATCGTGAACGGCTAAGGTGGCCTGACCATAAAATAGTTGATCGATATTTGAGCTGACTGTTAACTCACTCTCACCGAGAGAGAACCCTTCCGAATCCAAACCACCTTCACCTTGAACATTAAAGCCATCCAAAGCGTAATCATCCGCGTGGTTTTGATATTGATTAAATGAGCCATTTAACACCATGCTGATCGCTGGGTTAAAGGTATTACTACTATTAGCTGATGCAACAGGAGCCGCAGATTCTGGCGCTGTTGCTACTTCATCAGCTACAGCTTGGGTAGTGGCTTCTGCTTCAGATAAACGTTGCTCAAGTTGTTGAATACGTTGCTCATAATCGGCACGCATTTTTGCGATTTCTTGTTTCAAATCATCAATATCGCCAGCGAACGCAGGTGATATCGGGCCCAGTGCAGCTGTCATCAGTAGCACAAGCAGTTTTTTGCTTTTCATAAACTTTCCTCATAGCCATAAGCTATAGCTACAGATCAATCTGCAAACGACGGATCTGTAGTGTGATTAAAAATAGATTGAGTTGGAGAGATTATGAAAAAACGGGTGGGGCGCGGATAAGATAGGATTGACGCTGCGCGAAAGGCAGAGTGGTTACAGGAGAGTCTACTTCGAGACTAATAACGGCTTGTTGCAGATAAATGCTGACATCAGCAGCTACATCGGCAAGTGGGAAATGACCAATCGCATTGAGGCGCTCACATTGCGCTTCCGCTTTATGGAAAGGATGTTCAGCATCATGCCAGACAGCAAACGACTGCAATAGCAGCACAATCGCTGCTAACACATAGATGTAGTGTCGTTTATAATGTCTTTGATACAAGGGAATAGCCTAGCTAACCAGCAAATAAGTCAGCAGAGTCTCATAAATTTTAGACAAGGTGTCAAGATCTGCTGTAGAAACACACTCATCAATTTGGTGGATGGTGGCATTTAATGGCCCAAGTTCGATGACCTGAGTTCCGGTTGGTGCAATAAAGCGCCCATCAGAAGTACCACCCGAGGTTGAAAGAGTTGTCTGGTAGCCTGTTACATCAAAAATAGCACGCTGAACCGCTTCTAATAACTGTCCGCTAGCTGTCCGAAATGGCTGACCAGAGAGCTCCCAGTTCAATTCATAATTGAGTTCGTGTTTATCTAAAATGGCATGTACGCGCTGTTTTAATTCGTCGTGAGTGACTTCAGTGGAGTAACGGAAATTAAAGACAACTTCAGCGGTGCCAGGGATGACATTGGTGGCACCTGTGCCCGAGTTCAGATTAGATACCTGAAAGCTGGTAGGTGGGAAGTCTTCATTACCTTGATCCCATTCAATTTCACATAATTCAGTGAGGGCAGGACTTAACAAGTGAATCGGGTTTTTCGCCAGGTGTGGATAGGCAATATGGCCTTGTTTACCTTTTATGCTGAGACGACCATTAAGTGATCCACGACGACCATTTTTGACGATATCACCGACTTTTTCTGTGCTAGATGGTTCGCCGACCAAGCACCAGTCAATATGTTCGCCACGGCTTTGTAATGTTTCGACAACTTTGACAGTCCCGTTGATGGCCGGACCTTCTTCATCACTGGTAATCAAAAACGCAATGCTGCCCTCATGGTCCGGATGTTTTTCTACAAAACGCTCACACGCGGTGATGAATGCAGCAATACTACCTTTCATGTCCGCTGTACCGCGGCCATACATCATGCCATCAATGATATTCGCTGAAAAAGGTGGATGGCTCCAATTCTCAAGTGGGCCGGTTGGCACCACATCAGTATGGCCGGCAAAGGCAATGACCGGGCCTTTTTTACCGCGTCTTAACCACAGGTTATCGACATCATCAAAACACATATGTTCTGCATGAAAACCAGAAGGTGCCAGACGGTCAGCTATCATGATCTGACAGCCTTTATCTTCGGGTGTGACGCTGTCGCGACGAATTAATTCTTGGGTCAGTTGTATGGTTTCGGACATGAAAAGTTCTTGTTGTGAAGTTATAAATGGGTACCGACGGTGAATAACAATCCTGCGCCACCTAGCATAATGATATCTGCGCCATATTTGCCATTATCATAGCCGATACCAGGGATTATCGCTGGCCCGATACCTAGGTTATTCAGGGGGATTTTATCTTTATAGTCGCCACGGTAGCCGTGGATAAAACCTGCTGTCAGTTTGGTATGGAAACCTTCAAATTTGCCGTGGTAGTTCCAGCTGGTTCCAGTGTAGATATATTGAGAAAACTGACCAAAGGAGTTATCAAATAAGGCAAGACCGTATAGCCAGTCATTAGATTTAACGCCTTCAATAGAAGTAAATATTTTTGAGCCAGTATAGTCATCACTATCGGTGTAATGCATATAAGTGCCAGCCTGAAGATAATAGTGATCAAAAAAATCATCTTGATGCTTTGTATCATCTGCAAAACAAGCTATCGGGGCACACAGCAATAACAGGGCAAAAATGTTATTGCGAACACTTAATTTAAATAAATTGTTGATACACATCTTCATTAAACCCCACTATGGTTGATGAATTGCTCACCGCAACTGGTCGCTTAATCAGAGTCGGGTTGTCCAGCATTAGTTCAACAGCGGTGTTTTCATCCAGCTGCTCTTTACGGGGATCATCCAGCTTGCGCCAGGTTGTTCCTCGTTTATTCAATAAAGTCTGCCAATCAACGGATTGAAGCCATTGTCTGATGGTGTTCTCATCCAAACCTTGCTGGCGAAAATCGTGAAACTGATAGTCAATAGAGTGTGTATCAAGCCAATGCCTGGCTTTTTTTACTGTATCGCAGTTTTTAATACCGTAGAGAATCATAATTGCTTACCTGTTATCAGGCTATAAACAAAAAGGGATGAGTCACTCATGCGTCTCATCCCCTTTATTTTAGTTATTTGTGAGGGTATTAGATATCACGTAATAATTCGTTGATACCAACTTTGCCTCGTGTTTTTTCATCAACTTGTTTGACGATAACCGCACAGTACAAGCTGTATGAACCATCTTTAGATGGTAGGTTACCTGAAACTACTACTGAACCCGCAGGGATACGACCATAAGTGATTTCACCTGTCAGACGGTTGAAGATTTTTGTGCTTTGGCCAATGTAAACGCCCATTGAGATAACAGAACCTTCTTCAACAATCACGCCTTCAACCACTTCAGAACGTGCACCAATGAAGCAATTGTCTTCAATGATTGTTGGGCCAGCTTGTAAAGGTTCTAATACACCGCCGATACCAACACCACCAGAAAGGTGAACATTCTTACCGATTTGAGCACAGCTACCTACTGTTGCCCAGGTATCGACCATGGTGCCAGAATCGACGTATGCACCGATGTTGACATAAGAAGGCATCAATACAACGCCTGGTGCGATATAAGAGCCACGACGAACGGCTGCTGGTGGTACAACACGGACACCGGCTTTATTGAAATCATCTTCATTAAAGCTGGCGAATTTAGGATCCACTTTATCGAAATAGTTGGTTTCTGCGCCAGGCATGATTTTGTTGTCATTCAGACGGAATGATAATAAAACCGCTTTTTTCAGCCATTGGTTGACGACCCAGTCACCATTTTGTTTTTCAGCAACACGAGCAGTGCCATTATCCAGCATCGCTAATGCTTCATTGACCGCATTTCTGACATCACTGTCAGCATTAGCAGGGTTAATATCAGCGCGGCGTTCAAACGCCTCTTCAATAATTTGTTGAATATCACTCATTGGTGTCTACTCCATTGATTTAATTATAAATTTTCAATAAGGCTGCGAATACGATGTGCAGCTTCAATACATTCTTCTAGTGGGGCAACCAAAGCCATACGGATACGGTTTGAACCAGGGTTGCCTGCAGTGGTATCACGGCCCAGATAAGTGCCTGGTAGAACGGTGACATTTTGTTGTTCGAATAACTGTCTGGCAAATGCGGTATCAGCAATCGGCGTTTCAGCCCAGAGGTAAAAGCCCGCTTGTGGCATCGACACTGACATCACTGGCGATAATATTTCTAATACGGCATTGAATTTTTCCAGATACAGCTCACGATTATGGACAACATGATCTTCGTCATTCCAGGCGGTAATGGATGCCGCCTGAGTCGCTGGTGGCATTGAACAACCATGGTAGGTACGGTAACGCAGAAACTGTTTCAGAATGTCCGCATCACCAGCCACAAAACCACTACGCAATCCTGGTGCATTAGAACGTTTCGATAGGCTATGGAAAACTACACAACGACTCATATCGGTATAGCCTGCTGCGTAGGCGGCTTCCAATAGACCAACGGGTGGATTGGTTTCATCCGGATAGATTTCCGAATAACATTCATCAGCCGCAATCACAAAATCATATTGATGCGCCAGCTCAATTAAACGCGTTAACGTTGCCTGGTCAATAACAGCACCTGTTGGGTTACCAGGACTGCAAATATAGATCAACTGACAGCGCTGCCAGACATCATCACAAATGGCATCAAAATCGGGAATAAAGTTATTTTGGACAGAGCAATTCATATAATAAGGCTCTGCGCCAGCCAAAATCGCTGCGCCTTCGTAGATTTGATAAAACGGATTGGGCATTAATACCAATGGGTCTTTATCACGATCAATGACTGCCTGAGCAAAGGCAAATAAGGCTTCACGCGTGCCATTGACCGGCAACACTTGTGTCATGGCATTGATATGGCCGTCTAATTTGAATCGAGTATCAAGCCAAGTCGAAATAGCATGACGCAGTTCATTACTACCCGCGGTGGTGGGGTAAGTCGACAATCCATGCAGATGTGCGATCACGGCTTCAGTAATAAAACCTGGCGTTGGATGTTTCGGTTCACCAATTGATAGAGCAATATGTGCTTTATCTTCCGGTGGCACGCAGCCTTGTTTAAGTTGTGCCAGCTTCTCGAAAGGGTAAGGGTGAAGTTTTGCCAGTTCTGGATTCATAATTCCAAACGATGAGTGAAAAAATCAGACCATTATAACGGGTTGAAGCAATCTCGTGTTATAAGGTGAGCCATGACAAATAGCAATAACAAACAATTTAATCTGGCTGTGCTCGGCATCTTATTTTCCTCAACCATGTGGGGATTGATTTGGTATCCGATGCGAATACTCGAACAACAAGGACTCCCCGTCGTTTGGTCAACATTGCTGATGTATTTAGCGGCGGCAATCGTTGCCAGTGTGATGTTGTTTAAACAGATAAAAGATTTTGCCGGACATTGGCCGCTTAGTTTGTGGGCGTTAGCTGTTGCAGCGGGCGTCACCAATATTGCTTTTTTAGTGGCTCTCACTCAGGGCGAGGTGATGCGGGTCATGTTGCTGTTCTATTTATCGCCTTTATGGTCAGTACTTTTGAGCCGCTGGTGGTTAGGCGAAAAGATTTCCCGACTGTCTATGTTGATGATCATTGTGGCGATGTCGGGCACGATGATTATGTTATGGCATCCAGAAATTGGCATGCCCTGGCCCAATGATATGGCAGATTGGTTAGCGTTATTTGCGGGTTTTATGTTTTCGGTAAATAACGTTTTAAGTCGTAAGCTTGCTGATGTGGCCATGGAAGTCAAAACTACGATAGTTTACTGGGGCGTCGTTATGGTGGCAGGGCTTGTCTTAGTTCTGCAGCAATCAAGTGTCCCTGATATCAGTCTTAATTTATGGATTGCGGTAATGGTTCTTGGTGGCTTATGTTTTACAGCCATGACAGTAGCAGTATTGTATGGCCTAGCAAGGATGCCTGTGTTTCGTTCAGCCATTTTGATGTTATCTGAACTTGTGGTGGCTGCCATCTCTGCCTGGTGGTTGACCAATGAACAAATGAGCCAGACGGAGTGGTTAGGTGGCGCGCTTATTTTTATCGCCGCTTATGGTATGGCTAAGCAAGGTAAAGCCTGAACGATATTTGGGAGCATAGATTGCTTCACGTTAAAATGGTATCAGGACTTTTAAATGTTTTTATCCAGGTGAAATATGATCAAATCGATAGCACATGCCAGTTTTCTGGTGAAAGACCTAGACGTTTCTTTACGTTTTTACTGTGACGTATTGCAGCTACCACTTAATCCCAACAGACCTGAGTTTGCCTACGATGGCGCCTGGCTGGATATTGCCGATACCGGACAAATGATACATCTGATGGTATTACCTAATCCGGACTCAATAGAAGGTCGTCCAGCTCATGGTGGACGTGATCGCCATCTGGCACTGGTCGTAGACGATTTAGAAGCCTTAGGTGAACGCCTGGAAAATGCGGGTTATGAATTTTCTCGAAGCAAGTCGGGCAGGGCTGCATTTTTCTGTCGTGATCCGGATGGTAATGCTCTGGAGTTTGCTGAAGATTTTACGCCCAAGCGAATCGAAAAATAAGGACTTAGAGAAGCGATCAATGACTTACAGAGTTACTCACAATTTCTGTGGATAACTCTGTGATTAACTTCTGTGAAAATCGCTAAGTCATTCTTACGTAACAATGCTGACGGTTTTGGTTAAAAAATGACCATTTTATTAAAGTTATATATATCAGTATGTTACGGTAGATTTAATCAGATTCAATGACTTAGCGATGATACTTGTATTAGTTTTGTAATACTTCTCATAACTGGTGATAAGTCTGTGGCTATCTTGCCAGCGCAGGCTGTTGAATATCATCCTGAAACCGATCTTCTTCTCCTGTTGGTTCCTGTCTAAACTGCTCAAGATCGGTGAAGTTAAATAAATCAAGATCGCCCATTTGTGATGGCGAAATATTCTGAATACTGCGGAAAATATTTTCCAATCTGCCCGGAAATTGTTTTTCCCAGCCTTGCAACATGGTTTTGATCGCCTGACGTTGCAGATTCTCCTGCGAGCCACATAAATTACAGGGAATAATTGGAAACTTCATGGCTTCTGCATAACGGGCAATATCAGACTCTTGCGCATAGGCTAAGGGTCTTATCACGATATTGGTTTTATCATCACTTAATAATTTCGGTGGCATCGCTTTTATTTTGCTGCCATAAAACATATTCAGAAACAGCGTTTCAATAATGTCATCACGGTGATGGCCTAATGCTATTTTGGTGATGCCATTTTGCCTTGCGTAACCATATAAAGAGCCTCGACGCAGACGTGAACAGATGCCGCAGGTGGTTTTACCCTCTGGCACCACTTCTTTAACAATGCTGTAAGTGTCTTTTTCAATGATATGGAATGGCACACCAATCGATGACAAATATTCGGGTAATACATGCTCAGGGAAGCCAGGCTGCTTTTGATCGAGATTAACAGCGATAAGATCAAACTTAATCGGGGCATGGTCTCTCAGATTAATCAGAATATCGAGCATGGTATAACTGTCTTTACCGCCAGATAAACAGACCATCACTTTATCGCCGTCCTGAATCATATTGTAATCGGCAATTGCCTGACCAACATTGCGTCGTAAGCGTTTACGGAGTTTATTAAACTCGCGTTGTTGTTTGACCAAAGTGTGTTCGGTTGTGGATTCTGTCATACCAGACCTGCAAAGGGTTGAACGTTAACAAGACTGCCGGCACTAAGTCCGTCACAGTTTTCTTCAAGTAAAATAAAACAATTCGCCATACTCATTGAGCGAAGAATACCCGATCCTTGTGCTCCGGTTGTGCTGACTCTGAGTTGGCCTTCATTGTCTCTGAATAAAATGCCGCGCTGAAATTCAAAGCGACCAGCACGTTTTTTAATTACATTATCGCATGGTACTTTGAATATGATGGGATCGGAGTCAGTTTCACCTGCCATACGTTTTAGCGCGGGTTGTACAAATTGGTAGAAAGTGACCATCACTGACACCGGATTACCGGGCAAACCAAAGAACATGGCTTCGTCTATTTGCCCGAAGGCCAAAGGACGCCCCGGACGCATCGCAATTTTCCAGAAATTGACCTGACCCAGCTCAGCTAACATATCTTTGACATAATCAGCGTCACCAACGGATACACCGCCAGAAGAAATAATAACATCTGCATCAGCGGAAGCTTGTTGCAAAGCAATTCTTAACGCGGCTTTATTATCGGGGACCACACCCATATCAATCACATCGATATTCAGCTGGCGGAGCATACCAAACAGTGTGTAACGATTACTGTCATAGATTTGTCCATCGCCTAAATTCTCACCTAATCCACACAACTCATCGCCAGTAGAAAAAAACGCGACACGAAGAGGCCGGTAAGTGACGACTTCTGCGATGCCAAGCGATGCCAGTAGACCTAAATCGGCCGCTGTTAATCTTCGTCCAGCAGGTAGAACCGTATCACCGTTGTCGATGTCTTCTCCGGCAAGTCGGACATTTTGTCCCGCTTTTAGATCAGTATGGATGGTGATCATATCTTCATGTGGTTGCACCTGTTCCTGCATCACCACCGTGTCACAGTCATCAGGAATTTTTGCGCCAGTCATAATGCGAATACATTGCCCGGCTTCGACCCGACCTTGGTAAGGTTTCCCTGCAAAAGCCACACCGATATTAGTGAGTGAAAAGGGGGCTTTTTTTATGTCAGTACTACGTAAGGCATAACCGTCCATAGCTGAATTATTATAGGGAGGCACCTGACGGGGAGAGACAACACTTTGGTGTAGGATCTGACCCAAAGCCTGTCTTAAGGAGACTTTCTGCCAGCTCGATATCGGTGATAATAAATCATGAATTCGCTGACTGGCCTGTTTAACAGTCAGGTTATTGTGATCAACATCATCAGCACAACTGGGCTGTGGGGTAAATTCGGCCATATTTAGCTGTTCCATGAAAAAATAAACTGTTCAATAAACTCGACCATGGCGGGGATATTATTGATATCTAATATCAAGGGCGTGTCATCATGACTATCGGTTTTATCAGAGGCGATTGCAATGATATGCGGATCCTCTTTGAACAACGTCGGTGGACCCAGTTCCGCACGGTTTAATTCTATTTTGGGGAAATTCTCGTGTTTGAATCCCTCGACAAGAATGAGATCGATATTATTGGTATCGAGGCGTTGGATTAATGGCTGTAATTCAGGTTCAATGAGTTCATCGTGATGTTTTCTCATTAGCGCCATCATTTTTGCTGAGGCAATAATGATTTCCTCGGCACCTGCTTCACGAATTTGATAGCTGTCCTTACCCGGTTTATCGATATCAAAATTGTGATGGGCATGTTTTATCACAGCGACATGTATCTCTTTATTTTTCAGCGCAGGAATCAGTTTGGTGAGTAATGTGGTTTTACCTGTTCCACTAAATGCAGCAAAGCCAAGGACCGGAATAGTTGAACGTATTTTTGGTTTTTTTTGTAAGTCTTCAGCCGTATTGATATTGATAAAACAGTCAGCCTGATCAGAAAAGTCGACTTCAACGACCTTATGCTGGAATAACCAGTCACGGGTTTTGCGCTGACCGGAGGCTAAAAAGTCAGTTAATGATGATTGTAAACGTCGAGGAATTAATGAAAATACCGGTTGTAATTGTGTGCCATCATGAGCTACCGCAATATCACTTCCAGTCGTTAACAAGGCTTCCAGTAAACGTTGTCGCAGTTGAGGGCTGATAACAGGATTATCACAAGGCACTGTCAGCAGATAGTCAGAATCGATTTGCTCCATCACAGCCAGGATGCCGGCGAGAGGACCTTGAAAATTATCAAGCCCATCCGTTATGACTGGGTAAGAAAATGATCGATATTCTTCAATATGTCGATTTGCACTGATATAAAAATCATCAACTTGCGGTAATATGGTAGTAATGACGTGGCTAGCCATCGAGCGACCCTGATAGGGGAGCAAACCTTTGTCCTGACCACCCATCCGGCGGGATTGGCCGCCAGCCAGCAGTACACCAGATACTGTAATAGGGGAGAATGCACTCATGATGGTGTTAGTGATAAACCTGATTAAAAAGAAACGTTATGGCTAAAGTCATATTAATGATGCTTATTATACTGTTAATTAGCAGTCGAGCAGAGGCTGTCGTTGTTAACATTATGGTGGTTGGCCTGTTTAAAGACAAAGCTGTGGTTGAAGTCGATGGTCAACAGCATTTTTTAAATGTTGGAGAAACCAGCCCAGAGGGCCTGAAGTTAATTGCTGCTAACAGTAACAGCGCAACGTTTGAAATCAATGGCGAAAAACAAATTTTTCCATTGGGTGATCGGATTAATAGCAATTACATAGAAGCTGAGAAAAAAACAGCAGTGACGTTGTGGCCAACCAATGGGATGTATACCACTACCGGTAATATCAATGGTTATACGATAAGTTTCTTAGTTGATACCGGCGCCAGCACCATCGCTATGAATGCCGCGACAGCATCCCGCCTCGGTATTGATTATCTTCGCGGTCAGCAAGTTGGCATCAGAACGGCATCAGGCAGTAGTGTTGGATATAAGGTGAAGCTGGATTATGTGCAACTTGAACAGATAAAGCTACATAATGTTGATGCTGTCGTTTTAGATGGTGAAGAACCTTCAGTGACGTTACTAGGCATGTCTTTTCTTGGCCAACTGGATATTCAACATAATGGTGAGCGTCTCGATTTAAGACAAAAATATTGAGCATAAAAAAGCCCGGTTTAACCGGGCTTTTTTTATTTGTGATTGATGATATATGTATCAATCAAAACCTTTGGTAATCAATGCATAGGCAGAGTGGTTATGAATTGATTCAAAGTTTTCTGATTCGACTGTGTAAGCGGTGATACGAGAATCATCATTTAATCTAGCTGCAATATCACGCACCATATCTTCAACAAATTTTGGATTATCGTATGCACGTTCGGTGACGAATTTTTCGTCCGGACGTTTTAATAAACCAAAGATTTCACAAGACGCTTCTTTCTCAACCAGATCAATGAGATCTTCAATCCATACAAAGCTGTCGACGCGAACGGTCAAAGTGACGTGTGAACGTTGGTTATGTGCGCCATAATCTGAGATATTCTTTGAACATGGGCATAAGCTGGTCACAGGAACGACGACTTTAACTGTCATCATGGTTTTAGTGCCAGTGATTTCACCGATGAAAGTCACGTCATAGTCCATCAGACTTTTCACTTTTGAAACAGGTGCTTCCTTATTCACAAAATAAGGGAAGTTCATTTCAATATAGCCTGATTCCGCGTCAAGACGCTCAGTCATTTGACCCAGCATTTCACGGAAAGATTTAACGGTTATCTCACGTTCATGCTGATTCAAAATCTCAACAAAACGAGACATATGTGTACCTTTAAATTGATGAGGCAAGTTCACATACATATTAAAGTTAGCAATGGTGTGCTGTTCACCGGTTGTACGGTCACTGACTTTGACCGGGTGTTTAATATCTTTAATACCGACTTTATCAATAGCGATTTTACGCTGGTCGGCAATATTCTGTACGTCTTCGATTTCGTCTTTGATCTCAGTGTTAGCTGGGGTTGTGCTCATTCAATTGTCCTCGCTGTATTTAACGCAAGCGCGATCTGTTTCCCACAAGGTGACACCGGAAACTTTAGCGATATCGTTATTTAACGTATCACTGAGCTTTTGGTAAAAAAATCTGGCAATATTTTCAGCCGTTGGATTAATGGTATCGAATGGTGGGATGTCATTCAGATAACGGTGATCCAGCGTTTTTGCCAACTCACGAGTAGCTGTTTTGATGGTTTTAAAGTCCATTCCCATGCCATGTTCATTTAGATCAATAGCAGTGACTTCGACTTCCAGCTTCCAGTTGTGACCATGCATACGACGGCAATCACCTGGATAATCTCTCAAGGTGTGTGCCGAGGCAAAATCGGCCAGAATTTTCAGGGTATACGTTGCGCTCATAATGTTGACTATTATACTCAGGAATCGTTCACGAAGACAGCGTATTATGCCGCAAAGTGCTGATTAATGGTATGTAAAATACCTGCAGCATCCAGACCACATTCACTTAACATGCTGCTATGAACGCCATGCTCGATAAATGTATCGGGCAATCCCATCAATTTTATGGCGACAGGATGATTTATTTCTCTTAAATATTCATTTACAGCGCTACCTGCGCCCCCCATCACAGCATTTTCTTCAATAGTGATGATCAAATCGTGCGAGTCAGCAATGTGATTGATGGTGTCTGTATCTAAAGGTTTGACAAAACGCATATTCACCACCGTGGCATTGATTTGTTCTGCGGCTTGTTCAGCTGCAGTGACCATGCTGCCAAAGGCCAGAATCGCGACCTTCTCACCCTGACGTTTTAATTGGGCTTTTCCTATTTCTAATGAAGTTAAAGCTGGCTCAACAGGGGTGCCATTGCCACTGCCCCGCGGATAACGTACTGCTGCCGGTCCGTTATAACGGAAACCGGTGGTTAACATCTGCCGGCATTCATTTTCATCAGCCGGGGCCATGATGATCATATTAGGAATACAGCGTAAAAAGCTTAAGTCAAAGCTACCTGCATGTGTCGGACCATCTGCGCCAACCAGGCCAGCGCGATCAATGGCAAACAGCACATTCAGATTCTGAATAGCTACATCGTGAATTAATTGATCGTAGGCTCTTTGTAAAAAGGTCGAGTAAATCGCAACAACGGGTTTTTTTCCTTCACAGGCCAAGCCTGCTGCTAAGGTCACAGAATGTTGTTCAGCGATGCCGACATCAAAGTAGCGCTCAGGAAAGTCTTCAGCAAAACGATTCAGCCCCGAGCCCTCACACATCGCGGGTGTGATGCCGAATAAATCCGGATCCAGACGAGCCATATCGCATAACCAACGGCCGAAAACTTGAGTATACGTCGGGCCGGAAGACTTACTGTTGGCTGGACTCACGCCATGGTATTTGCAGGGATGTAATTCGGCAGGCTCATAGCCTTTGCCTTTTTTGGTGACGATATGAAGAAATTGTGGTCCCTTACGTTTTTTCAAATTGGTCATAGTCGCAATGAGTGTATCGATATCATGACCATCGATGGGGCCAATGTAATTAAAGCCCATTTCTTCGAATAAAGTGCCAGGAACCATCATGCCTTTGACATGCTCTTCTGCGCGTTTGGCAATTTCCCATGCTGGTGGAATCTTTTCCAATACGCGTTTACTACCTTCACGAGCACTAGCGTAGAAGCTGCCTGATAATAATTTGGCGAGATAATTTGCCATGCCGCCGACATTTTTTGAAATCGACATTTCATTATCATTGAGAATGACTAATAAATTCGCACTTAAGTCACCAGCATGTGCCAGTGCCTCAAACGCTTGTCCGGCGGTGAGGGCTCCGTCACCAATAATAGCGACAGCATGACGTGGATCATTGTTGGCTTGTGCAGCGATTGCCATGCCAAGGGCGGCACTGATGGATGTACTCGAATGACCCACACCAAAAGTGTCATATTCACTCTCACTGCGTTTAGGAAAACCTGATAAACCACCGGGCTGACGCATAGTATTCATCTGATCTCGGCGACCGGTGAGGATTTTATGAACATAGCTTTGGTGACCTACATCCCAGACTAAGCGATCAGTGGGCGTGTCAAAAACATAATGCAGGGCGATAGTGAGCTCGATAACACCTAGGTTAGAGGAAATATGCCCGCCGGTTTGTTGCACACTATCGATAATGAGTGTTCTCAACTCTTCTGCCAGCTGGGGCAACTGTTTTTTGTCCAGTTGACGCAGATCTTCTGGGCTGTTGATATGAGTGAGTATAGTATCCATTCTGTCGATTTCTTAATGTGAGCGTTTCACAACAAACTGAGCTAATTCGGCCAGCACTTCTGTATTAAATGGGCACTCATCAAGGTGAGTCAGTGCTTTTTCAATCAGGGCAACCGCTTTTTGTTGTGCTTTTTCAAGACCTAGTAAAGCAGGATATGTGGGTTTATTCAATGCAATATCGGCACCTTGGGTCTTTCCAAGAGTTTGAGTGTCAGTGATAACATCCAGCACATCATCCTGAACCTGAAACGCCAGTCCAATGCAGTCTGCATAACGATCAAGATGTTCCAGTGTCACTTCATCATAGTGTTCGGCAGCGAGAGCACCAAGCACAACACTGGCACGGATGAGAGCGCCAGTTTTTAATTTATGCATTGCCTGTAGGGCATCGATATCCAGTTTTTTGCCAACTGATTCCAGATCAATGGCCTGACCGCCAGCCATACCAGCTGCACCAGAAGCCTGAGTCAGTGCTTTGACCATACGACTTTGTTGTTTCTCGGTCAGGATATCATCACACAAGGTTTCGAAAGCCAGTGTTTGTAATGCATCACCGACTAAAAGTGCTGTCGCATCATCATAGGCTTTGTGACAGGTCGGACGACCTCTGCGCAGATCATCATCATCCATGATCGGCATATCGTCATGCACAAGCGAGTAGGCGTGAATCATTTCCACTGCCGCTGCCGCGACATCCATGGCAGACTGTTTGGCACCTAGTGCCTGACCAGTAGCATAAACGAGCAGGGCGCGTAAGCGTTTGCCGCCACCTAATGTGGCATAGCGCATCGCTTCAAATAAACGCGCTGAACCTGGCTTTTGTGCCTGTTGAAGACGTTTTTCCAGAACAAATTCGATTTGAGACTGGTGTTTTAACATCCAGTCCTGCAGAGGAAACTTTACGTTCACGCGTCACCAGTTTCCGGATCAAAATCTACCAGATTATTTTGGCCAGATTGTTGTAACAGCATTTGCACTTTTTGTTCTGCCGCTTGTAATGATTCCTGGCAATCACGTGTGAGTAGTACGCCACGTTCATAAAGTTTGAGTGATTCTTCCAGACTGATATCGCCTTGTTCCAGGCGTTCAACTAATGCTTCCAGCTCTTTAACTGCAGCTTCATAATCCAGTTTTTTTTGTTTCGCTGCCATTCTTGCCTCTGACCGAAATAATTTTGCGCCTATTATAAGGTAATAGGCGTGGGCTTGCCTGCTGGATTGTTTTTTTATTTGTCGTTACTCTGTTGTGTTTAGTTATTTTTTTGGTAGACAACGTCTTATGCCGAAAATCATTCGCGGTTTTCATAATTTACCTGCTTCACCACAAGGGTGTGTGGCCACCATTGGTAATTTTGACGGTGTTCACTTAGGTCATCAGGCGGTATTGACACAGTTAGCCATGAAAGGCGATACGCTGAAATTACCCGCCGTAGTGATTACGTTTGAACCGCAGCCATTTGAATATTTTGTTCCGGAAAAAGCCCCAGCCAGATTGACGCGGTTTCGTGAAAAAGTGGAGGCTTTGCGCTGTTATTCCATCCAGCAATTATGTGTTTTAAGGTTTAATCAACAGTTGGCAGAGATGTCGGCTGAACTCTTTATCCAAAAATTATTAGTGGAAGGATTAAACGTTAAATATCTGGTGGTGGGGGATGACTTTCGCTTTGGCTGTGAAAGAAAAGGCGATTTTGCGTTATTACAGAAAGCCGGACGGCAATATGGTTTTCAGGTGGTGAACATGCACACCTTTGCTATCGACCAAGATCGGGTAAGCAGCACCCGTATCAGAAATGCGCTAAGCAGTGGTGATTTACTCTTAGCTGAGAAGTTATTAGGACGACCTTATCGGATGAGTGGTCGGGTAGCGCATGGCGATAAGCGTGGTCGCAAGATGGGATTCCCCACGGCAAATATTCATCTTCATCGGCATAAAATTCCACTGATAGGGGTGTTTGCTGTGCAGCTATTTGGTATTGATGAAGAACCAGTCAATGGTGTGGCAAATATTGGTATTCGACCGACTATTGGTGGTGACAAAGCCTTGCTGGAAGTGCATTTGTTTGATTTTAAGAGAGAGATCTACGGCGAGCATGTTCAGGTTTTTTTCTTACATAAGATTCGTGATGAACAGCGTTTTGACAGTCTGGACCATTTGATTACCCAGATTCATCAGGATGCCGAACAGGCGCGCCAATATTTTTCACAAGTCTGAACGGGGTTTACTTCAGATAATAGTCTTGTAAGAACTGATTACGTTGTCTCGTCAGTTCAATGGCACAACTGGCGGTTACGGCTTGTTGCTGCGCATTTTTTTGCCAGGTCTGATAGACATTCAGACATTGCGTTTTTCGGTAGGCATCCCATGTCTGTTGTGATAACTCAAGCGACTTTAGCAGTGCATCGTTTTCAGCATGACGTTGTTTGATCATCGTTAAGTCACTGACCATTTCATCAATTGCTGATTGCAGTTTCTCATCGAGACAAGCTTGCATGGCATCAGCATTTGTCATTGGGCACAGCGACTGAGCCTGAGCCAATGGAGTTAATAAAACAAATAGACTAAATAAGATGATTTTTTTCATGATTTAGAGTTTATCAATATTCACTAAAATCTGTTTTGCTAATGTTTCCATTCTATCCAGGCTGATATCGGCTTTTTGCAGAAAATCATCGGTGTAAAACTTAGGGTCAGCCCAATGTTTACCCGTTATGTGGCAGCGTTTCGCCAGTTTACTCAGTCCTAAATCGTCTAAGTCAAATCCCAGTTGGGTCCAGCATTTCGCCAGATGCCGCTCAGTCGCATGATCGGCTTGTTGGGTATCTTGTATCTGTCTGACATACACACTGGTTTCACGGGCAGCGATAATGACATTTCTTAGCGCTGTTTTGGATTGCTGCTGACGTTGTTCGCCTGCGCGATTAAGATTCGCCAACCAACGTTGTATATGTTTAAAAATTTCCCATAATAATTTGGGGTTAATGGCATCCATGGAGTGTCTGTTTTATGTGTCTAAAATTAACCGCATTGGAATCATCGCGGAGTGAGTAAACCCCTCGTCCTGATACATTTTCTGGGCAATAGCATTATCGGCATCGGTTAATAAGGTAATACGCAGACAACCTTGTTGTCTGGCAAAGTTGACCGCAGCACTTAACAAAGCCGAGCCGAAGCCTTTTCCGCGATGTTGTTCAGCAATCACCATATCTTCTAATAAAGCGACTTTACCACCCATGGCGGTTGAGGTTAGATATAACAAACTCACTACGCCGACAACTTTAGACTGATGTTTGATAAGTAAAAAATGGCCTTTGTCGGGATGCCTGAGAATATCACTGACAGCGTGCATTTGTTTTTCTGGTTGTGGTTCAAAGTCAGCTTCCTGAGTAAACAGGACGGTCAGCAACTGGGTAATGGCATTAAGATCGGTTAATGTCGCTTCGGCAATGATGTGGTTGGTCATTTAGCGTTAATCCTTGAGCTCAGGTGATGTCGGCTTTGTACGTCGTATTAAAAGTGGAATGATAGTAGCATGACCATAAACCAGAAAGTGATATCAACCCGACAAAAAAGGAGACAGCACAATGGCTGATTGGCTGACGGCTACAGTAGTTGAAAATAAACAATGGAATGATCGTTTGCATTCATTAAGGCTGGATGTCGATTATCCAACGTTCAAAGCTGGGCAGTTTACGCGTTTAGCTCTGGAAATTGAGGGTGAACTTGTCAGCCGACCTTTTTCCTTGGTGAACAGTCCAGACACAAGACCACTCGATTTTTATTTTATTGAGGTGCTTGATGGTTTGCTTTCTAGCCGACTAGCCAAACTTAAAGCTGGTGATAGTATTTTGGTCGCACCCAAAGCAGCCGGCTTAATGACCTTGGATCAATTACCTGAGGGCAAGCATCTCTATTTGCTATCCACCGGCACGGGTATTGGCCCTTTTCTGTCTATTTTAAATACGCAGGACGTTTGGCAGCAGTTTGACAAAGTGGTTTTGGTACATGCGGTCAGATATCAAAACGAACTGACCTATCAGGACAATATTGATGCGATAAAACAAACACGAGCGGAGCAGTTTATTTATGTGCCTTTTGTCAGTCGTGAACAAGCACCTGATGCCTTAACAGGACGTATACCTCAGGCTGTTGAAGATGGTCGTCTGGAGCAACGCACTGGTCTGAAAATCAATGCAGAAGACAGTCAGGTGATGTTGTGCGGTAACCCGGAAATGGTGCATGAAACCATGGATGTGTTAATCAATACCCATGGTCTGAAAAAACACTCCCGACGTGATCCAGGGCAAATCAGTATTGAAAAATACTGGTAATAAACAATAGGCCGAACAGCGGATGACAAAGGCCAGAAAAGTCGCTCAAATCGGTTTTATACGCAGCTTTTATAAATCATGATAAAAAGTGTGATTTTGGTGTATTGTTCGCCTGTTTTGTCTGTAGAAGAGTGATAAGCCGATGCGGTGGTTAATATCTGTGGTAGTTGCTTAAATGAGGTTGATTGCCTTTGATTATTTCAGGGCCATTGCCATTTTAAGCATCGTTGCCGGACATTGTATTAGCTATAAATCCATCACCAGTTTTGACGAAAGAGTGATTGCCAACTTAATTCAGGGGGGCTCACCTTTATTCGTTTTTATTTCCGGTTTTTTTTTCCATCATATCTTTTACAGGCAATTTGCATACAGCCAGTTTATGCTGAAGAAAGTTAAAAATGTCTTGCTGCCTTATCTGTTTTTATCGTCGTTAGCACTGATTTATTATTTAAGTTCAGGTGTTTCTTTACCCGATGCCAAAGAGTTGGGAGTCACGTCGCTCAGTCACTGGCAAGATTATTTAACCATGTTTGGCCTGTATTTTTGGACTGGCCGAACCTCGTTTGCCTATTGGTATATCCCGTTTATTATGCTGATATTTCTGATGTCGCCATTGTTTATCAGCTACATCCGCTTGGGTGTAAAAACACGTATCACTATTTTTTTTATCGCCTTAGTGGTGGCGATGATTGTCCATCGCCCAGCGGGTAATCTGTCGCCCTGGCATGCCGTTTTGTATTTTTTGCCTATGTATTTATTAGGCATTCTGGTATCCATGCATCGTGATTTTGTTCAGTCCTACATTGGGAACAAAACCATTGTATTGGCCGCAGGCGTTATCTTTCTGGCGATAGTACAGGCGCTGATTTATCCCGGATTCGGTAATCTACATAAATTACATGCATTCACCTTTGATGGTCTGGATATCCTGATTTTGCAGAAAATCGTTTTATGTTTTTTCTTTTTGTCTCTACTGCAAAAGTTGAGCGAACGTTATCCTGATATTCCTGCACTGATGTTATTAGCCGACGCGAGTTTTGCCATTTACTTTATTCATCCCTGGGTGTTGATATCGCTGGTCGGATACAAGTGGCTGCCTTATATTGAAGAGATGAGCGGATTGGTACAGTTTGTTGTTACCTTTCCGCTCACTATTATTATCAGCTTGGCCATGGCTTATCTGATAAAACGCGTTGCTGGCCACTACAGTCGCTCTCTGACAGGTTGGTAAATTTAACCCAATCGTCCCGACACACTGTTGATAAATGCCTGCGGAATAGTGTCATTACCATTGTAGAGTTCATCTATCTGGTTAATGGACTCGGTATGGTTCAGGCAATAGTGAATACAGGCAGCGACGTCAGCACGGGTAATGACATCCTTATCAGCCTCGCCTGTCCGTTGTGTGGAAATATGGCCTGTGGCTTTGTCATCAATCAGTTTGCCAGGACGTAGGATGGTGTAAGGCACGCCACTAGCTAATAAATACTCGTCGGCAAAGTGTTTACAAATATTGTAGTGTTTGATGGCCTCAGTGCCTGTTTCAGGATTGCCAGCATCTCTGGCGCTGACCATAACAAATTGTTTTATATTATGTTTCTTGGCCATATCAATAGCTTTCACCGCACCCCATAGATCAATCAGGATGGTTTTGTCAGCGCCGGTTTTTCCACCTGAGCCTGCGGTAAAGACGACTTTGTCACAATCCTCAAATGCTGTTTCCGGTAATGGGGATTCCAAATCGGCAATAATGGTTTCAGCACCTAATTCCTGAAAGTAGGTGGCTTGCTGGGAGTCTCGGATCATCGCTTTCACCTGATTGTCATCAGCACAGAGTAACTTTATAAGTTGTTTTCCAATCTGGCCGTTGGCTCCAATGACTAATGTTTTACTCATCGTTTATCCCCCTACGATCATTTTCATACTTGTCGATCACTTTAACATGGCTAAGCTTTCTGCTTATATGTCCATAATTATTGACATATAGAATATATGTCGACTATTATCGACATATGAAACTAGAAACTGCACTTAACGCTTTTGCCGCTTTGTCTCAGGATACACGCCTGCAGGCCTTTAGATTGCTGGTTGAAGCCGGTCCACAGGGAATGGCGGCTGGTGTTATCAGTGATGCACTTGGCATTCCGCATAATACCTTGTCATTTCATCTGACCCATTTGAGTCAGGCCAAACTGGTGACATCACGTAAAGAAGGTCGCTCTATTATCTACATGGCTAATTTTGAACAGATGAGGGACTTAATTGCCTTTATGATCCAGGATTGCTGCAGTAGTGATTTAGCGCGATTGCACCAGGCCGATAATGCCGATTGTGCGGTTGTAGAGTTTGTTGATTGTTGTAAACCTAAATCCGTTAATACAGAGAGTTGAAATGAAGAAAGTACTGGTTTTATGCACGGGTAACTCTTGTCGTTCAGTGATGGCAGAGGCTTTGATTAATCAGCTTAAGGGGGCTGAATATCATGCTGTCAGTGCTGGCAGTCAGCCTGCGGGTTATGTTCATCCTAAATCAATAGAAACATTAAAACGCCATGGCATCGATCCAGGTCATCCGGTCAGCAAGTCGTGGGATGAGTTTGCGGGCCAGCCTTTTGATTATGTGATTACTGTTTGTGACCAGGCCGCCAACGAAGTTTGTCCTATTTTTTATGGTGAGTATAAAAAACTGCATTGGAGCACTCCCGATCCTGCAAAAGCGGAGGGAACGGATGCGCAAATTGAAGCCGCCTTTGATGAAGCGTTTCAGCTCCTAAAAACACGTATTGAAAAGGAGTTGGTATGAACTCGTCATCTAGTTCAGCAATAGGCTTTTTTGAACGATATTTGTCGGTTTGGGTTGGCCTTTGTATTGTTGCTGGTGTCGCTTTAGGGTCGTTGTTTCCATCAGTGTTTCAAATGGTGGCCGCTTGGCAATATGCCAATGTGAATCTGGCTGTCGCCGTATTTATCTGGTTGATGATTTACCCGATGATGGTCAATGTGGACTTTGCCTCGATCAAAGATGTCGGTAAAAAGCCAAAAGGATTATGCCTCACGCTGGTGGTGAACTGGCTAATCAAACCTTTCACTATGGCCGGGCTGGGCATTCTATTTTTTGAGATTCTGTTTGCAGATTGGGTCGATCCTCAATCAGCAAAAGAATACATTGCCGGGATGATTTTATTAGGGGTTGCGCCCTGTACAGCCATGGTTTTTGTCTGGAGTCAGTTGGTTAAAGGTGATGCAAACTACACACTGGTGCAAGTATCAATTAACGACTTAATCATGGTGTTTGCTTTTGCTCCGATTACAGCCTTTCTACTGGGTATGACCAATATTATCGTGCCATGGGAAACCTTATTTCTATCAGTTGTACTGTATGTGGTGATTCCATTGCTGGCAGGTTATATCACACGGAAACGTCTTGATAATGGTCAGGACCATCATGAAATTGCTCGCTTTACACAAAAAGTGAAACCTTATTCAATCATTGGCTTACTAGCCATGGTGGTTTTACTGTTTGGTTTCCAGGCCGAAACCATTCTGGCTAAACCGCTGGTTATTGCCCTGATCGCTATTCCCTTACTGATACAAAGCTACGGCATTTTTGCCATTGCTTATGGTTGGGCTTATTTGTGGAAAGTACCGTTTAATGTCGCTGCACCCGCTGCACTTATTGGCACGTCTAATTTCTTTGAACTGGCGGTAGCTGTTGCCATTAGCCTGTTTGGTTTGAATTCGGGCGCTGCATTAGCCACGGTGGTCGGTGTTTTGGTTGAAGTGCCAGTGATGTTGTCATTGGTCGCTTTGGCAAACAGGACAAAACATATCTTTAAATAAAATCAACAATATTTTCAGTTGTTGGTTATTTTTCATGTGTTCGTAAAATGAATGTGGACAATAGTTAAGTACGCAATGGATTAAATAAATCTCCATCAAGGACGATATTAGTAGCAAGGCTTTAGCTATCCTCATTATTACGAGCACTTGAGATGAAAATAAAACAAAAAATCACCTTGGCCGCGATTATTATCGCTCTTACGCCAATCCTTATTTCTACCGCACTTACCAACTATATCGCGACTAATGAATCGAGTATTGCACTACGTGAATTATCTCAAGAGCGTCTGATTTCTCTTCGTAATGTTAAGAAAAATCAGATCAGAGACTATTTCGCAACAATTAAAAATCAACTGACTAATCTGGCAAATTCTAGCTTGATTACTGAGGCCTTAGGTGATCTGAATACAGCCGCACAGAACTATGCCGATGATATCGGAGAGTACAACAAAGCCAGCCTTCACCAACATGTGAAGACTTATTATGACGTTACGTTTTCTCACGTTACGAGTCTTTAAACGGTGTAAAGCCTCCCGTGAATATGGACGATGTGTTGTCCAAACTTGATGTGAATGGATTAGCACTGCAACAAACGTATATTGTTGATAATCCAGCACAGTTAGGTGAAAAAGACGATATGGTTCAGGCAAATGATGGCAGTAGCTATGCAAGCTATCATGCTAAATATCATCCATATCTGAAAGATTTTTTAGAGAAGTTTGGTTATTACGATATTTTCTTGGTGGATGCCGATACCGGGATGGTGGTGTATAGCGTATTCAAAGAACTTGATTACGCTACATCGCTGAAAAATGGACCCTATGCCAGCACTGCCCTTGGTCAGGCATTTAAGAAAGCACTAGAACTGGGGCCCGATGAACAAGTAGCGATGGTTGATTATGCTCCATATTTGCCTTCCTATGAGAGCCCTGCCAGTTTCATGGCAGCACCGATTTCCCTGAATGGCAGTAAAAAAGGGGTACTGATTTTCCAAATGCCTGTGGATCGAATTAATCAGATTATGACCTTTGAGAAAAAATGGATGGAAGCAGGGTTGGGCGATTCAGGTGAAGCTTATCTGGTCGGTCCTGATAAACGTTTACGTAGTGAAAGCCGGTTTTTAGTTGAGGATAAAGCTGCTTATCTAGAGATGTTGGCAGAAACCCATGCTATCGATGATAAAAGCAGAAATTTGATTGAACGTAAGGGGACAGCATTAGGTATTTTGCCGGTGAACAGTCATGGTGTTGAGGATGCATTGGCTGGTAAGTCAGGGTTTGACATCATTACAGATTATCGTGGCACCCATGTGTTGTCTGCTTTCGCTCCTCTGGATATTGCGGGTTTGAACTGGGCAATATTAGCGGAGATTGATGAAGCAGAAGCGTTTGCACCAGCTAATCAGTTATCAAACAGTTTATGGTTGTATGGATTATCGATTCTTGTTGTTGTCGCCTTATTAGCCGTACTGTTTGCGGTTAAAGCATCCAATCTGATTTCGACTCCAATTCTGCAAATATCAAACTTTATTTCTGGCGTGGCAAAAGATCTGGATCTGACCGCACGGCTGGATATGAAGCGTACTGACGAAATTGGTGATGCCAGCAAAGCCCTCAATAATATGCTCATCACGATGCAGAAAACCATGAACAATGTCACGGATGCGAGTAGCGAAATTGCCGCGGCATCAGAAGAAACCTCTGTGATCACAGAGCAAACCAGCCAGGCAGTTCAGAAACAGCAGAGTGAAACCACTCAGGTCGCCTCAGCCATGAATGAGATGACGGCTACAGTACAAGAAGTCGCAAGAAATACCAGTGATACATCTATGGCTACAGACAAAGCTGCTGAGCAGGTGGATACAGGCATTGTCGCGATGGATAAAACAGCCTCACTTGTTCAACAGCTAGCTGATGTGACTGAGACGGCAGTCGCTTCTATTAATCAACTGAAAAAACGCAGTATGGATATTTCTACTGTTTTGGATGTGATTAACAATATTGCAGAGCAGACGAATTTATTAGCATTAAATGCGGCTATTGAAGCGGCACGTGCCGGGGAGCATGGTCGTGGTTTTGCTGTGGTAGCTGAAGAGGTGAGGACACTGGCAAGTAAAACGACAGCTTCGATTGGTGAAATAACCAATATGATTGATATGCTGCAACAAGGCTCCAATAATGCCGTGGATTCAATGGAGAAAAGTCAGAAACAAGTCAATGAAGCTTTGACCCAGGCGAATTCAACCAAGGAGGCATTGAGAATGATTTCTGAAGTCATTTCACATATTAATGATATGAGCCGTCAAATCGCCACAGCAGCAGAAGAGCAGGGGGCGGTGGCTGAAGAAATTAATCGTAATATTGTGTCGATTAATGATATGACCAACCAAACCGCTGAAGGGACGGTGCAAACCTCTGTGGCAAGTAAAGATCTGGCTCGCCTTGCGACGACGCTCAACGATTTGGTTAAACAGTTTAAAGTCTAATGAGTTAAAAAATTAACAGGCATACCAGTAATGGTATGCCTGTTATTTGTTATATAGGGCAGATAAAATTCACTGCGTCTTCTAACTCCAGCGGCTGGCTGATGAAATAGCCTTGTATTTTCTTGATGCCAAGTCGAACCAACTCAGAGAATTCCTGCTTGGTTTCCACACCTTCGGCTAAAACTTCGCATGAGGTTTCTTTGGCATAAGCAAGTAACGCAGCGGTTAGTGCTTTTCTGGATGTATCAGTATCAATATTTCTGATTAGGCTGATGTCCAATTTGATTATATCTGCACCCAGTTCCAAGATATGGTGGAGGCTGGAATAACCAGCACCAACATCGTCAATGGCAAGACGCACACCTTGTTTTCGCAGTGATTCTATAGCTTTACGAAAGGCATGATAGTCTGTTATCTGAGCATGTTCAGTGACTTCAAGAATAATTTTTTTATTAAATATATGCTGGTCTAGAGCTCTTTCAACGGCACCATTTATTACGTACTCAGGTGATATGTTTAGAGAAAAATTGATGTCGGCTGGGAAAAGATTCATCTTTTCAAGGGCCGCTGTAATAGCCATTATTTCAAGCTCCTCTCCCAGGCCGGCAAATTGAGCTTCTTCAAACCAGATATCTGGCGTGCGATATGGTGTGTTGAGAAAACGGGATAAACACTCATAACCAATCACTCTTTTTTCGTCGACGTGATATATCGGTTGGAAAACAGTTTTGATGTGTTTATCTGACAAGACTTTGCTGACTCGTCTTTTGATTTGATTTTCTTCCTGACTCTTGATCAGTTGCTTATCAATTTGACGGGCAGCTATGTCAGCAAAAATTTTCATTAATGCTAAGTCTCGTTCGCTTAGCGTTGTGTCAGGCGTATGACTGAAACAACAGAAAGTACCATAGACTTCACCATCATTAAGTACGATGGGCACACCTAAGTAGCTACCAATATCCAGCTCTTGTGTAATCGACATCGATTTAGTCAATGGATTTTCTGAAGTATCAGCAATGATTTCATCCAGTTCACCATCAACAATCTTCCGACAGTAAGTCAGTTCAGTAGGGTCAGCGTGTCCGGGTTTTAGAGAAATGTCTCGTTCTGCTGAGTCGACCACTTCAATTTTTCGTATTTGATCGGTGAACTCGGAGATAAAAGCAACATCCATCTCCAGATGTTTACGGATAACAGACAAAATATAGCTTAAGTTATCAGTGATTTCTGTTGCTTCTGTTAAGGATAATTCGTTTTCTAATCCTTTGAGGATGGTCTCTCGCATTACCATGTTATCCATCTACTATTGGCCTGCCTTGGTATTGTCGTTGAATGATTACCAATATTTTATATTTTGTCGAGAGTGGTGTTTTTAACGTTGGTTAATTTTGGATTTTTTAAATCAACACAACATTATAAAAGTGTGATGGCGCACAGGACCAATAGTGCGATATTTGCCAGTAAACCAATCATGAAAAATACTGTTCTTGGGCTGGGGTTTTTTTCAGTGGCAATTTTGTAATATAAGGCCATATGGATAATTCGTGCGATGGCAAATACCCAGATAAAAATCCCCGTCCATAGAGCATTGGCGCCAATAAGAATTGCCATAAATGATGTTCCAAGCATCAAAGGCAGGTTTTCCAGTGAGTTCATAAAGGTGCGGTGGGCACGGAACACAAATGAGGAATGACTCAAGTGTTCATCAATTTTTCCTGGAATGGCACCCGGTTGTGAGGCTTTGGTTTTACTGGCAATAAACCATTGCACTAACAGCGTTAACAAGATGATAAATAAACCGGTAAATGCGATGTGGTATACGTTTTCTAATGTCACAATATGTCTCCTTTTAGTTTTGTGCGATTAAGGCAACTGCACCAAGGATAGCCAACAGCCACAGTACGCCCCCTATTAATAAGGCGGCATAGCCTCGCCAGTCGTAGCGTGAGTTAATGGCGCCAATCGGGTCGTCCTTAAGCATATTGATTTTGTCTTGTAGCTCAATCAATGGGTAAACACTCAGGTAAAACAATACCAGCCAGATAATATTGAAATATTCAGGTACCACATGATTATCAGCTAAGGTGCTTGCGAGGTTGCCAAGAATGACCAGTAAGACAAACATGGTTGCGAGAAAACCTAAATGTTTATTCTCCGGAATGTCTTGGCGCAACATACTCTGTTTGATGCGTTTAGTTAATGCATGAGTGAAAAAAATAGAAAATATGCCACGCATCACCGGCATAATTTTGCCATCGATAAAAGGCTGCTGAAGTTTCCAGTTTTTATAAAACCAATAGATACCATATAAACCAAATGTGGCGAGATAAAGCCATTTCAGCTTGGTGGTGGATACAGAAAAATAGGCTTGATCTCCAGCAGCAGGGTCAATATTCGTTTCCATAGCGATATGAGCTGTTTGTGTTTCTAATTCCATTTTAGCCTCGTATTCATGAGTAACACTGCTTTTATTTGTTCTGAAGAATGGCATGTCCATAAGAGTTATCAATAGCACATCGCCAGATATCATCGCTGTTTTTAACAAAGACATACGTCGCTTGTCTTGTGGTCGGTTCGATACCTGGTGCAGAGATAATGGTATTGGCTAGTACCAGAGCGCTATCACCGGTTTCTAAAATTTCTAATGCCGCCTGTTTTATCTGTAAACCATGTTGAAAATAAACAGCAATCTTCTCAAATGCCTGACGGATCTGAGCTTTGCCGATCGCATTCATGCCGGGTTGTACCACTAGCAGCGCATCGTCAGTGTAAATATCTAATAACGTATCGAAGTCTTCTGCGATGATGGCTTCGTCTGCTGCTTTGATCTGACTGATGATTGGATGCTCTGTCATTTAGTTTTGCCGTTCCACTTCAGTGTGTAGAGTTCAGTTCGTCGGTCTTTTAGGTTATTTACCGAGCCCTCACTGCGAGTCAGTTTGAGTTTATCCAAGTCCAGATCAGAGAACATAATCATCTCGGTATTTGGAGTTGTTTCAGCCATCACGGCATCGTGAGGATAGGAAAAATCAGAAGGGGAGAACACCGCCGCCTGAGAATATTGCACATCCAAATTTTCTACCTGAGGCAAGTTGCCGCAACTGCCACAAATGACTACATAACATTCATTTTCAATGGCGCGAGCCTGGGCACAGTGACGTACCCGAAGATAACCATTTTTGGTATCAGTCCAATACGGTACAAAAAGAATATCCATATCCTGTTGTGCCAATAAACGAGCCAGCTCAGGAAATTCGACGTCATAACAAATCAATATGCCTACACGACCTGCATCGGTTTCAAAGACTTGTAATTGATCACCGCCTTCAATCACCCAGTCACGACGTTCATGTGGGGTGATATGAACTTTGGTTTGTCGTTCAATCGTGCCATCGCGACGGCACAGATAGCTAACATTATAGAGAACATCGTCCTCCAATAATGGCATGGAGCCGGTGATGATATTGATGTTATAGCTCACAGCCATTTGCGACATTTCTGTTTTAAAACGTTCAGTAAAGCTGGCTAAAAAACGAATCGCTTCGGTTTGATTGCGTTGATCGGGGCTAAGTCCCATTAATGGAGAGTTGAAAAACTCAGGGAACAGAGCAAAGTCGCTTTTATAGCTGGATAAGGCATCAATAAAATATTCGACCTGACTTAACAATTCTTCAACAGACTCGACTTCACGCATCTGCCACTGAATCGCGCCGATACGAACCTGAGTTTTCCGGGTCTCAATAACGGTACTTTCCGGTTCATAAAAAATGTTGCGCCACTCCAGCAACGTCGCGTAACCCTGAGATTTTTCATCTTCAGGCAGGTATTGCTTTAATAAACGCGTCACCTGAAAGTCATTCGATAACTGAAAGGTGAGAATGGGATCGTAAATACGTTTGTTTTTGACGGCCTCAAAATACTCGGCAGGCGTCATTTCGTCAGCATACTGGTGATAATTTGGAATACGGCCACCGGCCAGAATGGCTCTAAGATTATGTTGGCGACACAGCTCTTTTCTTGCTTCGTATAAACGACGGCCTAGGCGGTAACCCCGATAATCCGGATGAATTAGTACATCCAGCCCATATAGAGCGTCACCATTTTTATTATTCAGAATGGTTTCTTTTTTACTGATTAAATCATCGTAGGTATGCGGATTACTGAAACGTTGATAGTTCACTTGTACCGACAAGGCCACACCGATAATGGTGTCGTGATCGATAATACAAATCTGGCCTTCAGGTAAGTCATCAATCAGTTTGAAAATAGTATGTTCTGGCCAGGCGCCACCAATATCATCGTAAATTTTATCCATCAATAATTTGAGTTGGGGATAATCGGATTTTTCCAAGTTACGAATCTTGATGTGCAGATCTTCAGGCATAAGGTTCCTTTATCAGTTGACACATACAGCATAGGTGAGTCACTAATAATATAAAAGTCAGTGTGAAAAATTTGACAGGAAAATGAGGGGTTGGGAAGTAAAAAAATAGCCAGCCTCTTTAAAGAGACTGGCTGGATCATCTTTATAAGTTAGGAAACCTGGAATCGCATTACCTGAATTTTGAGTTTGGCACTTAAGTCTGCAATTTCATTATTGGCTGATGATATTTGTTGAGAAGCCGTGGCATTACTCTCTGAAATAATCTGAATATTGTGGACGTTGTTGTTCACTTCCTCGACAACGTAGCTTTGCTCTTCAGCTGCTGTGGCGATTTGAGCATTCATTTCTGTGATGGATGAAACGACAGAAGTGATGCTATTCAATGATTCGGTTGCCTGGCTAGTTTTCTCAGCCAAAGCACTGACGCTGAGCTTATTGGAATTCATTGAGTTAACTGCGTCGTCAGCATTGGACTGTAATGTGGCGATAAGCTGTTCAATTTCCAATGTTGATTCTTGTGTCTTTTGCGCCAGTGAGCGAACCTCATCTGCAACAACAGCAAAGCCTCTGCCTTGTTCTCCAGCACGAGCAGCTTCTATAGCGGCATTCAATGCCAGTAAATTAGTTTGTTCGGCGATGCTTTTAATCACGTCTAACACTGTTTCAATGTTGACACTACCTGTTTTGAGCGTTTGAATAACGCCCGATGAATCCTCAATTTCATTCACTAAACGCCCGATAGATTCCACCATCTGTTTGATAACCAGCTGACCTGAGCGAACTTCGCGATCACCATTGGATGCGGCTAGAGAAGCCTGTTCCGTATTGGTGGCGACTTCACGAACAGTGGCTGTCATTTCATTAATGGCGGTGGCGACCAGACTGGTTTCATTTTGCTGTTTAAGGATGTTTTGTGTGGAATCTCTTGTCACACTGGAGGTTTCTTCGGCGGCGGTAGATAGCTGCTCTGTTGCCAGTGCAATCTGTTTGATTAACTGTTCTAATTGAGCGACAAATTGATTGAAATTTGCGGCAAATTGACCCAGCTCATCTTTGTTATTGATATCGATACGCAGGGTCAGGTTACCATCAGCCACTTTGTCCATAACGCCTTTCATTTTTTCAATGGGGTTAACGATGCCCTGCGCGAGTTTGAAAGAAATAAATATGCCAGCGATAGCCGCAATGGCATAGACAAGGTAGCTAAAGCGTTCAGTTTTGATGATATTTGTTTTTGCCTGTTCTCCCTGCTCAATCATTGACTTAAACACACTGTCTTTCAGAGCCTGCGTTTTACTGGAAATGATAGGGCCATTTGTGTCCAAGACATTATTGATAGCATTGTTTCTTTTTGTAATAGCTGCGACTAACTCGATAAAACCGTTTTTATACGCTTCGATTTGTATGGCTGCTTCACGGGCAGACTGCAAGCTTTGGTTGTCTATTGTGTTGGCGAGTAATTCTTCTAACCATTGTTGGGTGGATTCAAGTTCTTTTTGAGCTAGGTTGTTATCATCAATACTATTGGTATCTAAATATTTGAAGACATAGAGTCGTGATAATAAAAAAGACTTAAGTGTTTCCCCTGCATAAAAAGTGGCTTCGATATCATAGTTATCGTGGGCAGAATTCAGTATGCCATCTAAACTTTTTTCAGCTAACTTCCCATTTTTATTTAAGTTGTCATAAACGATGTTATTTCTGATGGACATGTTAGCGACAACATCATTATGAAAAGCTTCATCATAACGACTGTTTAATTCATCAATTTCATTAATCAGCTTGACGCGATCTGATGCTTTAATGTCTGTCTGAGCCGTAGTAATAAGCTGTTGTAATTCGTCAGCTATCGACTTAAATTTTTCTACATTACTGTTATCGGAAGTCTTGATATAGTTTTTCACCTGCAGCCTTTTCTCATTCACTTTGTTCATGATTTGGGCAGCTAAATCCGTATCCGGTGCTAAGTTGTAAACAACATCATCAATGTTATTAGAGACAGTTTTGAGGTTTGTTGTGATGACGATGAGTAGGATAGTGAGCATCACAGTCATGACAGCAGGTGGAATCATCGATTTTTTCATCACTGATGCATTGTGATAAATGTTTCCTATGCTCATATTTACTCCTCGAGAAAACGTCTGCAGTTGGCAAGACATGGTTCATAACTACCTTTAATCCTTAACGACCTTAAAAAATGAAAATTTAGTAATTTAATGATGAGTTTTGTTAATCCAAAGCTAACTAGCTAATAGTTAGGAGAAAAGTATTAAAGTTGACTGCTATTAATCTACAAGCACAATCGCGACTTTAGATTATGAAGCTTTGTTTCTTCTTGCTATATTAGGCTTAGCCTGTTTTATAACAACGGAGTTGGACTATGGCTTCAGTGAGTTTGTCGGATTTGTCGATTGTTCTAGTAGAGCCATCTTCAACCCAACGGAAAATTATTGTCACCCACCTGCAACAGGCCGGTGTATATAACATTGAGGGTGTGGCTTCCGGTATGGAAGCGTTAAAAATCATGATGCAATACCCGCCAGATCTGGTGATTAGTGCTTTGCATTTACCGGATATGGATGCAGCAAAACTGATTGCATTAGCTCGTAAGATCAAAAGTGAAACCAATATTCACTTTATGCTGGTCTCTAGTGAAACCCGTTTTGAAGAATTAGACGATGTTCGCCAAGCTGGAATTGTGGCTCTGCTGCCAAAACCTTTCGATAGTCATGATTTAGAAAAAGCCCTGGCAACCACCATTGACTTCATGGAACCTGCCAGGCTTGAGTTAGATAACTATGATATTACAGCACTTAAAGTGCTGGTCGTTGACGATAGCCTGACTGCCCGAAACCACATTACTCGTGTGTTAAAAAATCTGGGGATGAGTGATATCTCCAAGGCGAATGATGGCAAGCAGGGGGCAGAAGCCGTTAAAAATAATGAGTTTGATCTTATTTTTACCGACTTGAATATGCCCAATATGGATGGCAAACAATTAGTGGAATATGTGCGTAACGAACTTAATAATGCGTTTATTCCCATTATCATGGTCACCAGTGATGACGATGCTGCCCGTTTGGGTGAAGTGAAAGCCGCAGGTGTGACTGCCATTTGTGATAAACCCTTTGAACCGGAAGCAATACGCCAATTATTAGTCAGGGTGTTTGATGCGGATTAATTTATCTGCCACATCAGTCTTTTTCTTGGCTTAGATAAAAAACTCGTTCTGAATCGATTCCATAGGTTACTTTTAAGTAACTAAGTCTCTGAAAAGTGCCGTCTTGCGGCACTTTTTTTTCGCTCATACCATGTTTCCAACAAGCAATGTAATTCCATTGTTTTTCATTATTTAAAAAGATTAGAGGAAACGATAATGGCGGGTAGATTAGACAATAAAGTCATTTTAATCACAGGTGCGGGTGGTGGGCTGGGTAGTGAGCAGGTTCGGATGATGGCAAAAGAAGGGGCAAAAATTGTTGCTGCTAACTTAAAGCAAGATCCGATCATTGCTGATGAACAACCTGCTGATGCCCTCTGGAAAAAGACCGTTAATCTGGTTGAAGAAATAAACCAGAATGGCGGCGAAGCGATTGCTGTCGCACTTGATGTCACCCAGGAGCAAGACTGGATTGAGGCGGTAGCGGAAACCGAAAAGCACTTTGGTCGTCTGGATGTGCTGGTGAATAATGCCGGGATTTATTATCACGCGGGCTTACTAGAACACACCGTCGAGAAGTTTTACCAGATAGTAAATATTAACCAGCTAGGTGTTTTATTAGGCATGAAAGCCGCCGTGCCTGCGATGAAACGTGCTGGTGGTGGTTCGATAGTCAACTTTGCTTCCATTTACGGTATTGCCGGGGCCGGTGTTTCAACCGCTTATCAGAGCACAAAAGGCGCTGTGCGTTTAATGACCAAATCTGCGGCCATGGAATTTGTCGGTGACAATATCCGTGTCAATGCCATTTGTCCTGGGATGTTTGACACCAACTTATTTGAAAGCAGTGTGCCAAAAGAGGAATGGGAACCGCTTATCTCAATGGTGCCGATGAAACGCTTTGGTAAACCTCACGAAATCGCTTACGGCACGATTTTTCTGGCCTCTGATGAGTCATCATTTATGACTGGCACAGACTTGGTGATTGATGGTGGTTATACCTGCCCTTAGAACGAAGTAATAGTCAAACCAATGAGAGAAGTGATATCCCTCATTGGTTTTTAATATCATTTACTGCATGTTCCTATTTTTGCCATGTTTAAAGAGCTAATGTCTTTTTTGCCCTTTTCTTCATCAACAAGTTCTACTCCGGCACCACCCACAAAAACACCTATTTTCATATATTGTCTAATGAAATAGTTTTTACCGGTCTCTGTGTCCAGCAACAAGTCGTTAGGTGAGAACTCTGATTCGGTAGCAATTTTATGCTGCTCATCACCTTTTACTTCTTTGTAAAAGAACATATCTGGTGCAGTCTCACCCAGGCAATCACCGTCAACCCACACATCTTTTTTAAGTGCACCACCAAAGCTGCCTGAGCGATAAACATACAAGCCTGAATTACCTTCTGAGGGAGTGTTGAATTGTTTTGCCAGCGCTGTATTTTCTTTGCTTTCCATTGGAACAGAAGCGCAACCAGATAGGAATGTTACTGCTACCAAAACAGCAGCAAATAATACTTTTTTCATCTACTTTCCTTGTTTTTAAATTTAAATGGGAATGATTAACCTTAAATAACGTAGGTTATTTAAGGTTGATTTGATAATAACGGAAAATCTGTAGAATGAAAGAAATTATATCTCCGTAGTCTTATGTGCCTCTTTGATTGGCCCCTGTGCTAATACCCAGGCGATGACTAAAAAAGTCAGCATACCTAACAGGATGCTCTGGAAGGTCACACCAGCATCGATCATAAAGCCCAAAAATGCCGGTGCGATACCGGTAGAAAACACTAAAAAAGCGGATTTTAATGATCGTACCTGGCCCAGGTGATCACGTCCCCACAGCCGTACTAATAAGGTATCACCGATAGGGGAGGACATACCCAGAGCAGTACCTGCTCCAAGCATTAATACCCAGATCCCGATATCACCACCGATGATCGCAGCAAATAATAAGGCCAGAGCAAACGGCAATAAATAGAGTTTGGCGAGTGTGGTGGCACCGTATTCATCAATCCAGCGGCCGCCTAATAATGCACCTGGGAATCGAGCAATACCGAGGCCAGTTAACGCCAGTGCATAAGTGGTGGGGCTGGCTAATAAGTCGAGTGTCATCTGAGCCTGATAGATAAAAATACCGGTCAGGGTAATAGGTAATACCATCAGCATAGGCAGCAATAACCAGAAACGCAGATCGCGAGTTGGGCTGGGGCCAGCTTCTTTATGTTGTTTATTTTCATGCTTTTGACGTGGTGCTTGAGGCCAGTCAACAAATAGAATCAGTAACACCCACAGCACAATAAGTACAGCCAGAATACTCCACCAGACTTGTTGCCAGCTGTAGCTGACGGCCATCAAAGCAATAATGGGCGGTAAGATGATTTCACCAGTAGGCATGCCTAAAGTGACAAGTCCTAGGGCTTTACCACGATTGGTTTTAAATTCGCGTCCGGCAAGGGTGCTGCCAAAGTGAGTCATCAAGCCCTGACCACATAAACGTTGTAGACCCAGCCCGAAAATACATAACCCCCACCAGGGAGAAAGGGTGAGCATTAATACGCCGATGGTCAGTGCCGTGAGTACGCTCAGTACGTAACGTCGGGGCGCTATCCAGTCGATTTTAGGGCCAAAATGCATCACCAGAAAACCACTTATCATAGTAATGACTGCGTAGAGTGAGCCAAACTCACCGGCAGAAATATTAAGGTATTCGCTGATATCAGTCCTGAACAAACCAATAAAAAAGCTTTGTCCCAGATTACCGGTAAACACTGCCAGGTAGGCTGCAGCAATTAATCCAAAATGATTTTTTAACAATCCGGCGTAGCTGAGTCGGATATCAGAATCCATAATAATTCCTATATTTAATGCGTCTGGTTAGTCATGGTCTTTGGTAAAGAGTAGGGTTATTCTACCAGTGTGATAGGCGATGGAATCATCACGATTTATTTACTGTCATTCATATACAGTAATTTGTATGTGCTTTGCTGAATTGGTAAGGTTGCATGCCATTATCTTTTTCGCAATATTTAATCTGGCCTAATTTGGGAGTGTTTTGTGCCAAACGTTTTAATAACGAATTCTGTGACTAAATTTTTCTTTCTCTTTATTTTTATGCTGGCGGTTTCATTACCGGTCAAAGCCATGGCCGATACTGCCGCTCAGGAACAATCCGCCGCTTCCGGTAGCGACTCTCAGGCAGATGTATATCGAAGTTTAGCGAATATTATCGAAAATCCTGATTCTCGCGATAAGCTAATCAAAGAGCTAAAAGATTTATCCGAAAATGCGGATAAACCGGGCACTGAAACTTCATCTGCTGAGAAAGCAAAAGCATCTGAAAAGAAAGTAGATGATTCTTTTGCTGCAGTCATTGCTGAAAAAAGTCAGACCGTTGTGCAAACCATGATGTCGACGTTAACAGGAAGTTGGCAGGCACTGACTTCAATCTGGGATGGCACAGATAAAACCACTAAAGGCTGGTTCTCAGATTTAATCACAGTGGCGATTGTTGCGGCTGCTACCATTGCCAGCTTTATCGTGTTTCGCTTACTGGCCCGCATTATTTTCCGTAGTACTAACCAATTCGCCTTGCGTGAACACAATACCCATGCGCTGGTTATCAAAGTCACCGCGGTCATCATTGCTACCGTAGTAGATATCGCCGTAGTGGCATTTGCGTGGCTTGCCGGATACGGCGTGGCGCTGTTAGGTGTCGGGAAAATGGGGGAAATCGCGGTTTCTGAAACCTTATTCTTGAATATTTTCCTGGCAGTGGAATTAACCAAAGTTGTTATCAGAGCGATCTTTGCGTCCAGAAACGAAGGGTTACGTTTATTAAGTCTGTCCTCGGAAACAGCCCGTTACTGGTCTAGCTTCTTTTCAACAATCGTCTCATTAGTGGGTTATGGCACGTTGTTTATCGTGCCATTCCTTGCCATGTCAATTTCAGAAAGCCTGAGTCAATTAGCGAATTTGTTTATTGTTCTATTTACGGTGATTTTTGCGTTAAGTGTGGTTTTACGTAATAAAAACACCGTGAGAGAGCAGTTGATTGCTACAGCGAAACATAGTCATTTTGGTGTGAATGATGTCACCCTGCGTGTGCTGGCGAAAACCTGGCATTGGTTTGCCATTGCGTATTTTTTAGTACTGGGTGCAGGTTTACTCGTCAATTCTGAAGAAGCCTTACCCATCATATTATTAGCCACACTGAAAACGGTGATCGCTGCATTAGTAGGTATGGGGATTATCGCTATACTGGATATGGCAGCGGGCTATAACATCAGACTGCCTTATGTCCTCAACCAGCACTTAGCCAATGCAGAGGCACGAATAAACGAGCAGCTGCCTCGAGTATTCAAAGTGTTCAAACTGATTGTTGTACTGCTCATTATCAGCACAATTCTGGATGCGTGGGGCATCGTTAATTTAGCTGCATGGCTTGCGTCGCCAGTTGGTATGCATGTGATCACCTCAGCCATTTCGATTTTCTTCATTATTGCGGTGGCCATGTTGACCTGGATCGTGTTGGCAAGCTGGATAGAGCACCGCTTAAATCCGGAAGAAAGCGGTCGCATGCCCAGCGCCAGAGAGAAAACCTTACTTACTATTTTCAGAAATGCCATTGCCATCACTATTATTGTGATGACGACGATGATTGTGCTGTCTGAAATTGGTATCAATATCGGTCCTTTGATTGCTGGTGCTGGTGTGATGGGCTTAGCGATTGGCTTTGGTGCTCAGAAGCTGGTGCAAGATGTGATTACCGGAATATTTATCCAGTTAGAAAATGCGATTAATACCGGTGATGTGGTCACTGCAGATGGTATTACCGGTGTGGCTGAGAAGCTGACTATTCGCTCGCTGGGCTTGCGCGACTTGTCAGGCACTTTCCATATTATTCCGTTCTCATCTGTCGGTACTGTATCTAACTATATGCGTGAGTTTGCCTACCATGTCGGTGAGTATGGTGTCGCTTATCGTGAAGATACCGATGAAGTGATAGTTAAATTACGTGAAGCCTTTGCTGAGTTGATGTCGGATGATGCTAATCGTTCACAAATCCTGATAGAAGAACTGGAAGTGCATGGGGTCACTGCGCTGGCAGATAGTTCAGTCAATGTGCGTGTCAGGATCAAAACCTTACCGGGCAGTCAGTGGAGTATTGGTCGTGCTTATAACCGTCTGGTGAAACGTCATCTGGATGCGGCGGGTATCGAAATTCCTTTCCCACATCTCACTTTATACTTCGGTGAGGACAAACAGGGTAAAGCACCTGCGGCACCACTGCGTATGGTGAATGAGGTGGAAGTGAAAGAGCTGTTTAATGATGAATCTGATCATCAACAGCATTCAGACTCACATCATGAAAAAGCTGAGAAACGTTCTAAGTCTGCTAAACCCAATCCCACCCGGAAAGGGGACTTTGACGACGCAGATTGAGTTTTAGGTTTAAGCCATAAAAAAAGGGCTGACATTGAAAGATGTCAGCCCTTTTTCTTTATCGATACAGGTATTTATTCTTTAACAAAGGTACCGCGATCGACATCAGCCATCACTTTTTGTAAGTCGGCTGAGGTTAAGCCTAAAGCGTAACCTAATACGCCACTGCCAATCACCACATTATCAAACTGAGTCACGCTCTCATCGAGCAATACTGTCACGCTATCAGGTAAAGCAATCGGTGGCACAGCACCCACCACGTAGCCAGTCGCTTCTGGCACTTCATCAAACTCGGCCATACGCAGTTTTCGTTCTTCCAAATGTTTTCTTAATATGCCCCAATCTGCACGACCACCACCGGCGACGGCCAGCAGCACATAATTATCAGAACCCGTTTTAAAGAGCAGACTACGCACCACAGACTTCGGATCATGGCCCTGACTGCTTAACAGCTCTTCCAGATTACGCACTGGTTTTTTATCTTCGGTTAAGGGGATTTCAATCACCTCAAACGTAATACCTTGTGCTTCCAATAAATCAGTGACGGGAGAAGAAATCGGCGTACTCATTGTGCCTCCTGTAAGTGCCTTAATTAAGTTTTGATTTTAGTGGTCAGTGTACAGTGAAAATGAGATTTTTGAAGTAGTTGTATTTGTTGGGTTTCATGCTTCAACCCAACCTACGAAAGAGAATTTTTTATTGTGTAGGTTGGGTAGAGCGCTAGCGAAACCCAACGATGGATGATTTTCTTTTCGATATGACCTTAATAATGATAACGGCAAGAAATAATGGTGATAGCACCGTCATCTACGGCGTAGACTAATCTGTTGGTATCGTCGATTCGCCGTGACCAGAAGCCAGATAAATTTTCTTTTAACGCCTCTGGTTTACCGATGCCTTCAAATGGAGAACGTTTAACATCAGCAATCAATTTATTGATTCGTTTGAGCGTTTTTTTGTCTTGTGTCTGCCAATATAAATAGCTATTCCATGCCTCATCTGTCCAGGTCAGCAGTCGTTTACTCATCCAGTAGTTCCCGTTGTATCGCTTTTCCCTGTCTATACTGGGCAATGGATTTATTCAGATGCTCAACATTTGCGGGTGAGCGAAGTAAATGAACGGTTTCCATTAGGCTATTGTAATAATCTAATGACATGACCACCGCATCCTGAGAGTCACGACGTGTAATAACCGTAGTGTCGGCGTCATTGATAACCCGATCTAAAACAGCCTTCAAACTATTACGCGCTTCGGTAAAAGAAACAACTTTCATATCACACCTCAATATGTACAACTTATTGGACAAGTATAGATAAGAATTTAATACATGTACAGAAAGTTGTTCAACTCTATATTTTAGCGAAAAGGACTGATATATAAAAAGAAAACAGGGATAGGTTTAATGATTATCTGTTACGAACCAGCCCGGTGAGTTGTTGTTCTGAATCAATAATATTGAAGTGCTGAAGCCACTGACGAGCATCATCAGCATCTTGTTCAAACCAGGCTTTGGCACTGCCCAGACGAAAGCTGTAACCCCAGCGATCCATATCTCTGAGCATACGAGCCCGGCCCATTTGTTGGATATGACTGGCTAACAGAATTTGCAGATAACAGACGCCGTTTTCTTCGTCGTAGTCACCTTCAGCATCAGTATGTAAGTTGGCTCGACGCTCTGGGTCCATACAGATATAGTGTCCCGCTTCATGCAAGACAGAATGAACTGGCGTATCTGAACGGACGATAAGTTTATTGCCAATTAAACCCGCTTCACGTTCACCAAAAAAGCTGCCGGGAATTGTTTCATCACTTGAGATTCTTTCTATTTCCAGTCCGTATTTGCTGAGTAGGGTGTGTAGTTGATGCAACATAAAGTCGTTGCAGTTAATAACATCTATCGGATCAGACACGTCGTGAGTTACCGATAATATGATTGATAACCAGGCCTGCTAAGGTTAAGCCAAAGATGGACGGCATATAACTGACTGTGCCATTTACGGCACGTGCCCGACCACGACTGACAGGTTCTGGTGGTAGAGGAGGCAGCGGTGCTTCTAATGAATACACAGTTTGAATACCTCGGCCTACACCGCGTTTGCGTAATTGACCACGAAGGTGTTTAGCAAGTTTACAAATGGAGGTATCCATTAAATCACCGGTTTTGACTTGGGTGGGATCGAGTTTTCCGCCTGCGCCCATGCTAGCAAATACGGTCATTTCATTACGCCAGGCGGTTTCCAGTAATGCGGCTTTACTGCTCAAGCTGTCGATGGCGTCAATGACAACGTCATAACCTTGAGATAAAACAGTCGGAATAGATTCGGGTGTTAAAAAGTCGGTGATTAGGGTGACCTGGCAGTCCGGGTTAATATCTTTAATACGATCTGCGATGACGTCTGCTTTTAGTACATCCACTGTAGAACGCAGCGCAACAAGCTGGCGGTTCATATTGGAACCTGACACCACATCATGATCAACGAGTGTCATTTTACCCACGCCCATTCTGGCTAACGCTTCCGCTGTGTATGAACCGACACCACCAATACCGGCAAGAAAAATATGGCTGTTTTGCAGCTTTTCGATACCTTCATCACCAATCAAAATGTGAGTACGTTCGAACAGGGGATTGGAATGTGCCATGCGTGTTCCTTAAAACCAACGAATTAAGGTTGCCTATTTTCCGTAAATTAATGCTGCTTGGCAAAGCGACTTAACGCTTTGGAGTAAAAGCCTTTATCTGTTCACGCAAGGAAGACAGTGTCTGTTCATCCTGCTGGCGATAACGCCATGCTGTAAACAGTGAGGTAATTCTATCGATTTGATGGTGATATTCGGGTAAAGCCGCTTGCGCGCGCATGGCGAAATCCTGTGGTCCCTCATGGTCTGCTTTTTCTATACCTAGTCTGGCAAGCTTTTTACAGAATCGCTGATACAAGGCTACCCCTGGATCGTGATGCGGTCGTTTAAACCAGACGCTGAGCATCATGACCAATCCGGTCAGAACAAATAAGAGCGTCAACACAACAGTCATTTTTTGCCAGTTGGGATTGGACATACCGAGTTTTGATAACAGCTCAAGCTGACGTTCTGGCCCGAATGATACGACCCACATATCCCAGGCGGTATTAAAGGCATTCCAGTTATTTTTCAGACTATTCCAAGCGACGACGAGTTGGTTATTGTCACCCAGCATCGCCGGGGATTGTCTGCCTGGAGGTAACAGCCGGCCAATGCCTTGAACGATACGCTGTTGAGATACTGCGGACGTAGGGTCAATGCGTAGCCAACCTTGCTGGGGCAACCAGACTTCTGTCCAGGCGTGAGCATCACGCTGTCTGACAGTCAGCACATCATCTACAGGGTTAAGATCGCCGCCTAAATAGCCGGTGACAATCCGAGCTGGAATGCCTGCTGCCCGCATCAACACGGTAAAGCTGGCAGCATAATGCTCACAAAAACCTTCTTTGGTTTGAAATAAAAACTGATCGACGGTATCGCCATTTAATCTTGGCGGGCTTAATGAATACACAAAACCATCGTTTTTAAAAAATGCTAACGCAGTGTTGATGTACTGCTGAGGCGTGTCGGTCTGTTGTTGCCATTGTTTTGCCAGAGCGAGTGTCTGGGGATGTTTGCCTTCGGGTAATTGCAATGCTGCATGAAGGTTCGGTTCTGCCGCTGCATTAAATGTGTAAGACGGGCTGGATGTCAGCGAATATTGCGTGCGTTGTTTTATCGGCTTATCACTATTTAATTGTCCATCGCTGGTGAGGTGGCTTGCAAGGGGTTGTGGCTGTTCTGTTGGAAAGTCGAGGGCGAATAACCAGGTTTTATTGTGTGGTTCCAAGGTCATCTGATAGCGGTATGACGATCCTGAAACCTGAATATGGGGTTGTTGTGACTGTAATTGTTTTTCTGCTATTGGCGACCAGACGGTGCCATCTGTTGTCCACAAAACGGGACCACGCCAATACAGTTTTGCACTTGGCGGAAGCTCATTGTCAGTAAACTTCACCCGAAACGCGATGGCGTCAGACTGAATAAGCTGACTGATTTTACCCATTTGGATCTGATCATTAATGCCTGACATTCCCTGTGATGGCGGTAAATCACCTAAGGTCAGTTGCTCTGTCATTTGAGCAGACTGACTAGCATTAGCATCTTGTGGTAAACCCCAGATTGGGCCAGAGATTCGTGGGAACAATACAAACAAAAACAGCATCATCGGAGTGGCTTGTAACACCATTTTGCTGGATAACCATAAGCGTTGTTTGATATTGAGTGCGCTTGCCTGACTGTTCACACTGAGTAAGCAATACCCCAGAGCGATGACAACAATCAGCATTAACATCACCATAAATACACTTTGGCTATAAAAAAAGTTGGTGATAACTAAAAAGAAACCCAGGAAACAGCTGAGGTAAAAGTCACGTAGAGAGCGTATTTCGACGACCTTAAACGCCAGCATCATAGTCAGCAAAGCAGCACCTGCATCACGGCCAATTGTGAGGCCAAATTGAGCGATCAGGATCACGATGGTCAGCAGGGCTGTACCGTTGTGTAACATTTTTAGCCAGCGACTCGCTGCAGGCAAAGGCCAGCCTTTCCAGTGATGTAATAAGCGCCAGCTGATCATGATGACAAACATCATGCCCACCCACGCTGGTTGATAGATGATATGCGGAATCGCGCCAATGGATAATGCGATAATTAATGCGTTTATCGTAGATTGTGGTGGCGATAAATCAGCTTTTTTCATCAAACAATGCCAACTGTTTGAAACAATGCTGCTGATGTGATGGGCCATGTGAAGGCGATACTTTGGTTTGAGGTAAGATCAAGCCATAACGATCGCCTTGTTGTTCTGCCTGACAAATCCACTGGCAGAGCTGAGATAATTTTTGTTCAGTGTCTTTCAGATCCATCACATCCTCCCAACGAAATAGCAGCTCTCTGCCTTGTGGAGAGGAGAATTGTTTACTGCGCATCTGATCATCACGTGCCATCGCTTTCCAGGCAACGCGATGCAGAGCTTCGCCTTCACGATAAGGTCTTAAGCCAGCAAAGTCATCTTCGCCATGCTGTTCTTTTTGATGTGACTCCTGTCCAGTCTGAGCGGTTATCGGAAGGGGTTTTTGACCTTCAGGGCTAGGGTAAACCAGCACCTGAGCTGTGGTTTTATATAATGTCCAGCACTGAAACAGACCCAAAGGGTAAAAACTGACAAGGCTGAGGGTATTTAATGACTGCCAACCACGCTGTTGCGTTGGAATGCTGAGGGTTGATGACTGGTTATTATTACTATCAACCACATCTAATGACTGCAGTGATTGATAGCGTTTGATAAATGGCCAACGTGACTTCTTGGCACTGCTTTTATGCCGCACCTCAAGCTGATAACTGGGATAAGGTTTGTGATTGGTGGTAGTCAGCCGAAACTGTGCTGGCTGGCCGCTAAAAACAGAATCGAGCCCATGTACATTGACACTCAGCCCTTTGATATTGCGGTGACTGTGGTGCATGGCAACCTGACCCAGGCCGACCAGTAAAAAACACAGTAAATACCCCAGGCTGTTATTGTAGTTAATCGCTCCCAGCAACATGATTAGCAGTAATACGACATACGCATAACCATACGCTGACGGCATGATAAAAATCCGTTGCCGCTGACGCTGCTGCCATTTTTGCCAGAGCTGAGTCATGCTGTTAACCATCGTTAAGGAATAGGGACGTGTTGAATTAAACTATCTATCCAGTCTGGCTTTTGTGTTTCATCAACTAATTGCAAACGATGATTGACCACACTAGGTAAAACAGCTTGTACATCTTCGGGCAAAACATGATCGCGACCTGCAATAAACGCCCAGGCTTTTGCTGCACTGAGTAAACCTAAGCCGGCTCTGGGAGACAGGCCATGGTGATAATGACCAGACTCACGCGTGTGCTGCAGAATTTTTTGCAGATAATCAACCAGCGCATGAGACACAATAACTTGGCTGGCTTGTTGTTGCAGTGTCAGTAATGATTCCGCTGAAGTGACCGCCTGAAGTTGTTTTAACAGCTGACGACGATCTGAGCCCATCAGTAATTGTCGTTCCGCTTTAGCATCGGGATAGCCCAGCTCAATCCTCATCAGGAAACGATCCAGTTGGGACTCAGGTAAGGGAAAGGTGCCAATTTGATGGCTGGGGTTTTGCGTGGCAATCACAAAAAATGGCTCAGGCAGATTTAAGGTTTCGTTATCTACAGTGACTTGCTGTTCTTCCATGGCTTCAAGCAGTGCGCTTTGGGTGCGCGGTGAGGCGCGATTCACTTCATCAGCCAGAATAAACTGAGTAAAAACCGGTCCGGGATGAAAATGAAATCTGGACGATTCACGATCATAGACACTGATACCAATAATATCGGCTGGCAACATATCGCTGGTGAATTGAATGCGTTGAAAAGTCAGCCCCATGGTGGCCGCAAGCGTGTGAGCGAGCGTGGTTTTGCCTACACCGGGCAGATCTTCAATCAGCAAATGGCCTCTGGCTAACAGACAGGCTAGTGCCAGTTTTATAGGTTGTTGTTTTCCAATAATAATGTCGTTAACAGTATCTAGAATCAGTGAAATATCTTTATTTGCCATGGTTATCCCGAGAATTATTTATGGTGTTTTTTAACCTTTGATAGTGCCAACTTATCGCTGTACATGCTAGTTTTAGCATCGTTCACAAGAACGTCGTATACAACCAACTTTTAAGAGAGAGGAGCTTTTTATGGCCGGTTCAAGTGAAGGCTATCACGAACCTATTGAAGAATTATCCAATGAAACTCGCGATATGCATCGTGCCATTGTTTCATTGATGGAAGAACTTGAAGCTGTTGACTGGTACAACCAACGGGTAGATGCCTGTCATGATCCGGAATTGAAAAAGATTCTGGAACATAATCGTGATGAAGAAAAAGAACATGCTGCGATGACTTTGGAATGGATTCGTCGTCGTGATCCTAAGTTTAATGATCAGTTGAAAGACTATTTATTCACGGAAGGTGAAATTGGTCATCACGATTAAGAAAGATGAAACACTCTCTGGCAGTTGGCTGTGGTAGCCGCTGCCAGCGATTGCTCTGATACCTGACGAAGTTCCGCCAGCATGCTTAAAATCATGGGAAGTCGTTCTGGCGTATTTCTCTGCCCTTGATAACCCGCCAGAGGCATATCCGGCGCATCCGTTTCTAGCACAATATGTTTTTCTGGCAATTGACTAAACAAGCTTTTCAATTTGTTGGCCCGAGGATAGGTAATGGCGCCACCAGCCCCAAATAAAAATCCCAGTTTTTGATAATGCTCTGCCTGCTGCAGGCTACCATTAAAAGCATGCACAATGCCGCCGGACACCTTAATTTCTCTCAGCAGTTTTAACACTTCATCATGCGCTTTGCGCACATGAAGAATCACTGGCAAGTTGAATTCAGCAGCTAATTTCAGTTGTGCTTTAAATAGCTCAGTTTGTGCATTTTTGTCAGCATCGGCAATAAAAAAGTCGAGACCGATTTCACCAACCGCAATCGCTTTGTTCTGTATTAATGCTGTGCGTAACTGATCAATATGCTCAGGCTTATGCTCTGCCATAAACATCGGATGTAAGCCCAAAGCCAGCCTAAGCGCCGGATACTGGGCACACGTTTTAATGAGTTTTGGCCACTGGGATACAGTAACGCCGGGTACGATGATCTGTTGGATGCCGGAAGAAGCACATTCAGAAAGAATTTTTTCTCTGTCTTCATCAAAAGCATCAAAATCAAGGTGGCAATGACTGTCTATCAGGTTCATCATAAAGCTATATTAGCAAATGTTAATGGATGAAATGATGAACAATGATATAAAAGAAGCCAGTCTGCCGCACGAACGAATGATGATCAATCTTGCCTTGTTTCATTTATTACTTCCTGTGGCTGCATTCAGCTCCGGGCATATTGCCTGGATTTTGAGTGTTGCACTGATTGGCGCTTTAGTCAGCATAGGCTGGATTGCCTGGAAAGCCAAGTTTGCTCAATATGATACTGTGTTGATTCAGCAGCATTGGCAGTTGGCATGGCGACATGCTCAGTGGTTGCTTATCAGCTATGGTGTGTCTGCTCTGATTATGCTGGTGGCTTGGCTGCTTTCGTCTGTTCAGCCGGATCACAATATGGCGACCATTATGCTCGTGGTGTTTAGCCGAATTGCTGCTGTGCCTATTTTATTGATGGTTTTAGTTTTATTTATGTTGGAAATGACCGCTTTATCTGATGCACGCAAAGGTGCGAAATAATCAATAGGGGAGTCTTTATGTCTGAAACTGATAACACTGCACATCTCGCCAGTCAGCCGCATGAGCGGATGATGTTTAATATCGCTATCTTTCACTTTTTATTACCTGCCGTTCTTTTTGCCACTGAAAATCTGTGGCTGATCTTTGCTGTGCCGATCGCTTGTTCACTGATGATGATTTTATCGATCTGGATTCAAGCGCATAGACCAGCCAATAAAACAGCGCTGGTATTAGCTCACTGGCAGTGTGCATGGCGACGTAGTCGTTTTCTTATCGTGTCCTATGTCGTCTCACTCGTCTTATTTATTATCGCCTGGGCGGTGTTACAAGGACAGGAAGATCCGAATATGCGAATCATTCAGCTTGCTGTTATTGGCTGGTTTTGTCTGATCCCGATTTCACTCACCGTGGTGGGTTTGATTATTTTAGAAACCAGCGCATTAGCGCAAGCCAGAAAAGGCATCATGCCGCAAAAAATGCGGCTGTGATTATTTTTTCAGCGTGGTGACTGTCGCCTGACCTTCACCACGAGGATCGCTGGCCGCACTCAGTGTGCCGTTATGTTTGTCTTGGATGATAATGTGCATATCACCGTACTGGCGTGACAGCGGGCTGATGTAATGACCACGTTGTTTCAGTGCATCCAGTTCCTGCTCACTGAATCCGACATTTTCTACTTGCACTTCATCTGGCAAATATTGATGATGATAACGCGGTGCGGCAACGATAGCTTGTGCAGTTTTGCCTTCGACAAAATCAAGCACGCTGAGTAAAACCATACTGATAATGCGACTGCCACCAGGTGTGCCAGTAATTAATAACTCATCGTTATTTTCGACAAAGGTCGGTGTCATACTCGACAGCGGGCGTTTATAGGGGGCGATAGCATTGGCTTCATTCCCTACCAAACCATAGACATTGGCAGCACCGGAAGGGGCAGAGAAATCATCCATTTCATCATTCAATAAGACCCCGGTACCTTCTGCAACAAAGCCTGAACCAAAGGGGTAATTCACACTTAAGGTCGCGGCCACCCGGTTGCCCTGACTGTCCATTATGGAAAAGTGAGTGGTGTCTTCACCTTCAATGGTTTTGTCTGCGACATCTGAACTAGGCGTAGCATGGACAGGATCAATCGTGTCACTGAGTTGTTTGCCATAGTCGACTGAGGTTAAGTAGTCAGGAATAGCTACAAAATCAGCATCACCCAGAAAACGACTACGATCTCGATATGCCCGACGCATAGCTTCGATCACCAGATGACGTTTTTGTGTGATATCTGTATCGCTTAAGTCAAAAGCAGAGAGCTGATTTAATGCATTAACCATCACTATACCGCCGGAAGAAGGAAGTGTTGCAGAGGTGATGGTATAACCTTGATAGTGACCTTTTATAGGCTGTCTGAGTTTGACTTCATAACGCTGTAAATCATCTAAAGTCCAGATGCCACCTTGTTGCTGAACAGCTTGCACTAAACGCTCGGCTATCTCGCCATGGTAAAAACCTGCTTTGCCTTGTTCGGCAATGCTATTAAGAGTATGCGCTAAATCAGGCTGTTTAATGATAGTGCCCGCACTGGGGACTTGCCCATACTTAAGAAACTGCTGACGGCTGGCAGCATATTGCTTTAATACCGGCAACCGAAAGCGCGCCATATCTGTGTAGTGCTGACCCGCTGCGAAGCCTTCCAAGGCATAACGAATAGCCGGTGCCAGGCTTTGTTTAAGGGGCAGTTTGCCATAGTGTTCGCTTAGATAAACGATACCGGCAGGCACACCGGGAATGCCGGCAGCAAGTGGGCCATTGAGTGAACGTGATTGTTTAAACTCGCCTTGTTTATTGAGATACATATCTGCACTGGCTTTACCCGGTGCCATTTCACGTCCATCTAGCATGATATCTTTATTGGTTTCTGCCTGATGCAGCAACCAGAAACCGCCACCACCCAGACCTGAACCTGCTGGTTCGACTACGGCTAAGGCGGCAGTAACGGCTACAGCGGCATCAAAAGCGTTGCCGCCTTGTTGTAGAATTTCAATACCTGCTTGTGTGGCTAATGGGTGAGCAGTGGCGACAGCAACATCATGTTCGCTAGCCCAGACTGGATTAAACCCTAAACAAAAGCTCAGACAGAGAAGGCGGAGTAGATACATATCAAGCCTTTTTATTGGCTGCCTGACGATCTAATTCGCGACGACGTTTTTTCTCTGCACGATGTTTTTCAACTGCTTCCTGAGTTTCTACACCGATATGAGCTTCACCACGTTGTCTGGCTAGTTGAATTTGCTTTTCGCGCTCAGCATAACGGGCTTTTTGTTCCGGTGTGGTTTTGTCGTAACAATGCGGACAGCTCACGCCTTTTTGATAAAGCGGGCTTTGTTTTTCTTCTTCAGTGATGGGCAGGCGGCAGGCGTGACATTGGTCATAATCGCCCTTTTCCAAGTTGTGATTCACCGTGACGCGATCATCAAACACAAAACATTCACCTTCCCACATGGATTCTTCTGCGGGGACTTCTTCCAGGTATTTCAGAATGCCGCCTTCCAGATGGTATACCTCTTCAAACCCTTGTTCTTTGAGGAATGCGGTAGATTTTTCACAGCGAATACCGCCGGTGCAGAACATGGCGACACGCTTGTGTTTTTCAGGATCCAGATGCGATTTCACATAATCAGGAAACTCTCTAAAGCTCTCTGTTTGTGGATTAACTGCGTTTTTGAAAGTACCCACCTGAACTTCATAATCATTACGGGTATCGATTAATAACACATCTGAGGCAGAGATCAGTTCGTTCCACTGTTTGGGTTTTACATACGTGCCGACGACTTGTTTTGGATCAATACCTTCTACACCCATGGTGACGATTTCTTTTTTGAGTTTGACCCGGGTACGCATGAAGGGCGCGGTATCCGTGAAGGATTCTTTGTAACTTATCGGGTCCAGTCGCGGATCCTGTTGCAGATAAGCCAGCAAGGCATCGATGGCTTCTCTTGAGCCTGCAACGGTGCCGTTAATACCTTCTTGTGCCAGCAATAATGTGCCACGAACCTCGTGTTCGAGCATGAAATCAAGTAACGGCGCTTTTAACTCGGTGTAATTGTCTAGCGTGACAAACTTATATAACGCACAAACGACAATATGGGACATGGTGTTTCCTGAAACTGAAATAAATCTCGTTATTTTACGTTTATTTAACGTCGCTGTCCTGCTATGAATAATTCATAAAAAATAAGGCAAATTTACCGTGCTGACTGATGAATTTCAGCGCTAATATTTTTGTCAGATAATTTTGATAAGCAGCTGCATAACACAAGGGTGTTGGTATGAACGCAATGGAAGAAAGAGAACAGCTCAAACACTATAATCAAAAGTGGCAGGAAGATGATCAGCGCTGGCAGCAGGAAATTGAACACTGGCAGCACTCAACACAGCGTATGGTGGCGCTCATTTACTTACTGGAAAAATCCTTACCAGAGCATTCATCAAGTATTGAAAAACATAAACAACGTATCGATGAGCACAATACGGAAATCGTTCGTTATGAGTGTGGCCTTGATGAACATTGTTTAACGACTTGCCCGAGCCATATCGATCTGGAAAAACATCAGAAAATGCATCGAAAAATGCAGCTAAGACATGAGGAAATGAAAAAACAGCATGAGCGCTTTTCCCGAAATTATCAGAAACAAATGCAGCGTGTCAGGGAGCTGGCAGAGCGATTACTGAACGAGTTAGATTAACCTTTCCAGTGCCGTGGCCGACCGGTGTCGAGATGGATAAAATTCGATTTTGGATAATACCCTACACCACCGACATTCAACTCTAGTGCTGCTTGACGCAGTTGACTTAGTTCCACATCAGCTAAGCGCACATCAATTGCTTTACCGACCATATGCAGACTCTTTTTGGCCACACCATCGCTGGTTTTTCTGAGCATGGAATTCGTTTGACTGGAGCGATAACCAGAGATGATTTGAAACGGTTTTTTACTCTCGACTTTTTTATGTAATACGTTAAGTAAATCAATCAGATGTCGGTCGATGGGCATTTGTTCACCAGTTCGATGATCACGCAGAATATGATTGACCTGTTTCAGTGCTTCGGGCTGATAAAACCCTTCTTCCCAGTAGGTCAGCTCAAGTTTTTCACCGGTATGCAGATTATCAAAAGCAATATGTCTGGGCGGCTGTTTTAGCTTTTCCGCCAGTGATAAAGGCGCATGTAAAAGCAATGTTGAGGTTAGTCCCCATTGTAGAAACTGTCGTCTTGATGTCTGCATCAGCATAGCCCTTTGAGATCTTGGCAGAGAGTAGCAGATCCTGAATTAACGTTGTCGACGTTTAATTAACAGCCACAGAAAAAATGGGCCGCCCAGCAGGGTAGTAATAACGCCGACAGGGATTTCTGCGGGAGCAATAAGCAGTCTGGCAACAGCATCGCACAGAATTAAAAAGCCACCGCCAAACATAAGGGTTGCAGGTGTCAACCAGCGATGATCGGTACCGATTAACAATCGACAGATATGCGGCACCATCATGCCTATAAAACCAATCGGGCCACATAAGGCGACAATGCCACCCACACATAAAGAGGTGGAGAAAAATAACAGGTAACGTACCTGTTTTACTGAAACACCACGACTTAAAGCGATATCGTCACCGGCCATTAACAGGTTTAATTCACGGCTCAGCCATAAAATGATAGCCGTACTGATTGTCACTATCGGAATAAGCTGTAATAGCGAGTGATAACTGGCTGAACTCAATCCTCCCATCAGCCACCGCATGATCATAAAAGAATCGGTCATATCACTGAGGTATTGAATAAACAAAATCAGACTGGAGAAAAAGAAACTGGTCGCTACACCGGTGAGTAGTAAGGTTTCACTGGAAAAACCACGTTGTAATTGGCTGATAAAAAAGACAAAGGTAATGGCGACCAGCGCGCCAATAAAAGCACCTACGGTAATAACGTCAAATCCAAGTAATGTGACATTTAATCCCAAAAATACTGTACAAGCTGCGCCAAAAGAAGCGCCACTGGCGACACCGAGTGTAAAAGGCGTGGCTAAAGGATTATGAAACATGGCCTGAAACACCATGCCACAGAGGGATAAGCCTGCACCGGCAACAAAGGCAAACAACACCCGTGGCAGGCGAATATCCAGCAGAATTTGTTGTTGAACAATCACATTTTTAATATCACCTAGGCCTATCCAGGGTGCAGCAAAAGCAACGACAAAACTGCTCAGGGTAATAAGTATCAATTTATGCAATGAGGTCATGGTGTTTCTGCCATTGCAAATAAGCGCTGATTAGTCGGATGTACAACAAAGGTAAAATCTTGCTGGTAGAGTTGCTTCAGTCGCTGTTTATCGAGTAATTCCGGGCCGCTGCCTTGCCACAAGACTTTCCCTTCGCGTAACGCTAATACCTGTTTATCAGGATGTGCGGCATGATTAATATCATGACTCACTTCAATAACGGTCATCTGATGTGTTTTGTTGAGCTGATTAATCAGCTGATGGATTTCTACCTGATGGTGAGGATCAAGATAGCTGGTGGGTTCATCCAACAATATGAGCGGTGTTTGTTGGCTTAAGGCGGCCGCAATCATCACGCGCTGACATTCACCGCCGCTAAGGGTTTTCATCAGGCGTGTGCGAAATGACTGGGTGTCAGTAATCACCAAGGCTTCTTCAATAGCCAGTTGATCTTGCTTGGACCATTCTGATAATGGGGAGTGATAGCTATAACGTGACATCTTCACAAACTCTTCAACGGTGAAAGGTAATTCCCGACCACTGTTTTGAGGCACATAACTCATCAATTGTGCCCGCTCACGTTGTTTGTATTGCTTGATATGACGTTGATTCAGGGTAATTTGACCGGAGTGAGGAGCTTGAATACCCATTAGGGTTTTCAGTAAGGTACTTTTGCCTGAGCCATTGGGACCGACAATGACCCAGTAATCGCCATCAGAGATATCAAGTTGAATATTCTCCAGCAATATTTTGTCCTGGATGTGTACTGAGAGGTTTTTGACCTTAATCATTGAGCTGATGATCCTGCCAGTCCAGTTCTGGATGTAATAACTGCGCCATCTCAGGTAATAATTTAAAAATCCGGGGGCCGGGAATGCTCGCATAATCATGTTCAATGATATAAATCCGCTGCTGTTTTACTGCATTGACATTGCGCAGGGATTGCCATTGCTTGATGACCTGTTTCATATCGGATTGATGATCTTTTTGTTCCGGAAAAACGTCAATAATGGCATCCGGATTCATCCGAATAATCCCTTCTGCTGATACGGAAGGGACTTTAACTGTGGTATCGGTGTATACGTTAACACCGCCGGCAAGTTTAAGTAATTCATTATAAAAGTCATGTTGTCCGGCAATATAAACTGTATCAAGTTGATCGCTATTTACATAGTGAGCGATACCCACCAAGGTTCTGACCGGGACAAGGCCACGGACTTTGTTGTGTACGTAGTCAATCTGAGCCTGAATGCTGGTAAGTAATTTATCTGCTTCGTTTTGCCTGTCAGTCAGATCCGCTATTTTTTGAATGGTTTCTTTAATATCAGCAATCGTCGAGTTATCAAGTACTAAGGTTTTTATTCCTAATTGTTCCAACTGTTGTTGTCGCTGCTGCTGACCGTTTAACATAATGACCAAGTCGGGTTGCAGACGGGTAATGGCTTCAAGGCTGGTATTGGTGTAACTTCCGACGCTTGGTAAAGCTTGAGCTTGTGCTGGATAATCGCAATAATCGGTGACCGCGACAACATGATCTCCCAGGCCTAATGCAAACACGGTTTCTGTCAGGCTAGGTGATAAGGTAATGATCCGCTGATAGTTTTTTACTGTTGATAAAGGCTTCTGTGCATTATCTGCGAGTAGCCAGACGATGCAAAAAATCATTATAAACACGACTAAAGGCCAGAAACGGCGCATAAATTATCCTAAGCACAAATCGGTCATTATAAGGCCTGAATTACAATTAGAGAGTATGCAATGACAGAGTATGACGAACTGCTATCCAAGTCGGATTTGCTTTTTGATATGGACCAAATAAGCGCCGCACTGGATAGTCTGGCAAAGCAGTTACAGCAGGATTACGCCGATAAGCTACCGGTCATGCTGTGTGTGATGAATGGTTCGGTTATCACTGCGGGTCATTTATTACCTCGCCTGAACTTTAAGCTGGAACAGGATTATATTCATGCTACGCGTTATGGTGATAAAACCGTGGGTGGTGATATTCGTTGGCAAGCGAAACCCGTCACCCAATTACAAGGACGGCATGTGGTACTGATTGAAGATATTTTTGATGAAGGTGTGACCTTGGCTGCACTGAGAGAATATTGTGTCGGTGAAGGGGCTGCTTCAGTGAAATGTGTGTGTTTATTTGATAAAGACCACAATAATAAAGTTGGCATTCGTCCTGAATATATTGGTCTAACGGTACCCAACCGCTATGTATTTGGATTTGGTATGGATATGGGTGGTTTTTGGCGTAATCTGCCCGCTGTATATGCTCTGAAGGAGTCGTAAATGCGTTTATTAGGCATCATTGGCGGAAGTGGTCTGACGCAGTACCCAGGTTTGGAAATAACGGAACAAAAACACGTCGAAACACCTTATGGTGATCCCTCAGCAGCGATAAAAATAGGCACGTTGAACGGTAAACAAGTGGCTTTTTTACCACGTCATGGCGATCGGCATAATATTCCGCCGCATCGCATTAATTACCGGGCGAACATTCATGCATTGAAAACCATCGGTGTCACCGATATTTTGGCTGTTGCCGCGGTGGGCGGTATTACAGATAAGTTTGCACCGGGTGTATTGGCTGTGCCGGATCAAATTATTGATTACACCCATGGTCGGGAACAAAGCTTTTTTAGTGAACAATTCCGCGCTGATAATCATATTGATTTTACCTGGCCTTATGATCGAGAACTGCGTGAAATATTATTAAAAGCTGCGGCTGATGCGGGCCTGACAGCTTTAGATGGTGCAACATATGCCGCGGTTCAGGGCCCGAGACTGGAAACTGCTGCGGAAATTCGTCGTTTAGCAAGAGATGGTTGTGATTTGGTCGGGATGACAGGAATGCCGGAAGCCTGCCTGGCCAGAGAAGCTGAGCTTTCTTATGCGACATTGGCTGTCGTGGCTAATTGGGCAGCGGGCATTACAAATAATGTGCTGACAATGGATGAAATTCAACAAACCCTTGCCGGTGGCATTGATGATGTGAAAACCATCATCGCCAATGTGATGAAACAGCTATCAGGCTAGTTTTCAGGTAAAGAATAAGTTTCCGGTGTTTTTGATACCGCTGAAGCCGGTGTCGCTACCGGAACAATCTCCAGAATGGCTGCCACACGTGGGTGATCAAAGTAAATTAAGTTTTTACTACGGATACGACGAATTTGGCTCAGATGTGGGTTATTGGGGTAGGTTTGTGATTCAGTCGCTGTGCCAGTACTGCTGACAGGCAGATTACCGTTTTCTTTAAACCAGACATCAATATCAGCATGCAGATAATTAACCCGATACAGTTTGATTTGGCCTTCGACCAGACCATTACTTGAATTGATTTGAATACTTCTTGCACTGCCTTTACTCATAATCGGTTGTTGCCAGGCTTGGTGGTAGAGCACGCGATAATTGGACGCATTATTGAGTCGTGATACAACGCCAGATAATAAACCGGTACCAGCCGGTTTGATGAGATTGTTGTTAGCACTCGGACTTAAGCTGCCATTGTTAATGGCGCGCATTTCAGGCCAGTGTTCAGCATTTGCACCACTATATCTTTCGAAAACCACTAATTCTGCTTTATACCACTGTTGAGCTGCTGCAGAGGTGCTTACCATTGAAAGCAGGAATAAGATAAACAGTGAAAAAAACTGTGCTTGTGTTTTCATAATGACTCTATTCGGGAAGTATTTCTATGTATTGTCCACTGAATAAAACCTATTATTCAAGTGATAAACAATCTGAAGTAGCAATGCTGCTATTATTTGAACAATATGTTTGATCAATGTCGATGAACGAGAGGGTGTAATAATGGATGGATTTTCTAGTTTTGTGTTAATTATTGTTGTGTTGATGGTGGTCGTCATCATGATGGGCGTCAAGGCAGTTCAACAGGGACGCGAATATACCGTTGAACGTTTTGGCCGTTACACTAGAACATTATCGCCTGGCTTGCATTTGATTGTACCTGTCATTGATCGAATCGGTGCCAAGATAAATATGATGGAGCAGGTGCTGGATGTGCCTTCTCAGGAAATTATCACTAAAGATAATGCCACCGTGCGCGTAGATGGTGTGGTCTTCTTTCAGGTGATTGAAGCGGCTAAGGCAGCATACGAAGTCAGCGGACTGGATAACGCTATCTTAAATCTCACCATGACCAATATTCGTACCGTGATGGGCTCTATGGATCTGGATGAATTGTTATCAAAACGTGATGATATCAATGCGCGGTTACTCAACGTTGTGGATGACGCCACCACACCTTGGGGGGTCAAAGTCACGCGGATTGAAATCAAAGATCTGGAACCGGATCAGGGACTGGTTGAGGCGATGAGCCGCCAGTTAAAAGCAGATAGAACAAAACGTGCATCTATTCTGGAAGCAGAAGGGCATCGTCAATCTGAAATTTTACGTGCAGAAGGTGAAAAGCAGGCCGCAGTATTAGAAGCGGAAGGTCGTCTTGAAGCCGCTATGCGTGATGCTGAAGCGCGTGAACGTCTTGCCGAAGCGGAAGCAAAAGCCACCATGATGGTGTCAGAAGCCATTGCGAAAGGTGATGTTCAAGCCATCAACTACTTCGTCGCACAAAAATACGTGGAAGCCTTAAAAGATATGGCTTCAGCCGATAATCATAAAATCATTATGATGCCACTTGAAGCCAGCAATGTGATTGGATCCGTTGCCGGTATCGCGGAACTGGCAAAAGAAGCGTTCAATAAAAAAGGAGCGTAATCATGCCCTTTATTGTTGATTTCTGGCATTGGTGGATATTAGGTGTTGGCCTGATTATTATCGAAATACTGTTGCCAACATTTTTTGCTTTATGGATGGGAATTGCTGCGTTTATAACGGGGCTATTCCTCTTACTTTTTCCAGACTTATTGTGGCAATATCAGTTATTAATATTCGCACTCTTATCGATAGTGAGCATTCTTGTCTGGCGACAGTATTATCGCGATCATCCTCTGTTAAGTGATCAACCTAATTTAAACAAGCGTGGCGAGCAATATATTGGTCGTATCATTACTTTACAAACCCCTATTGTTGATGGCGTCGGTAAAATAAAATTGGATGATTCAACATGGAAGATACAAGGCGTTGATAGTCCCGTAGGTAAAAAAGTCAGGATTGTGGCTTTAAACAATGTGGTATTTACCGTGGAGTCTATCGACTGAAATGTCTGTGACCACGATTGATTTATTACGACATGGTGAGACGGAAGGTGAGGGTGTTTATCGTGGTCAGCTGGATTATTCGCTGACTCGCATGGGGCGTGAACAGATGCGAGCGCATCTGAAAAATGACTTGCCCTGGCAGCAGATTATTACTTCACCTTTAAATCGTTGTGCCAGCTTTGCTGAAGAGCTGAGTCGTGATACCGGACTTTCTCTGACGTATGTTCCCGGGTTTATCGAAATGGGGTTTGGTGAATGGGAAGGTAAAACTGCTGACGAAATACAGAAAACAGATCAGCTACGGTTCTTTGCTTTCTATGAGGATCCTATACGTAATACACCACCACAAGCCGAGTCGTTAATGGTGTTTCAACAGCGGTGTATAACTGCCTGGCAGGACATGCTGCAACAATATCAGCAACGTCATATCTTGCTTGTGACACATGCAGGGGTTATTCGTTTATTGTTGGCACATATTTTATCAATGCCGCTTGAAGCCGTATTTCACCTTGATGTGCCCTATGCCTGTCTAAGTCGAATCGAAGTCTATCTTAATGGCAAAAATGAATTTGCAAGATTGTTATTTCATGCAGGACAGCTATGAGTGAGTTTTTTAATACCGGATTGTCTCAACAGGCTTTTTTAGATCAATACTGGCAAAAAAAGCCATTACTGATCAGACAAGCTTTTCCTGACTTTGAGTCTCCGATTACACCTGAGGAACTGGCTGGTTTTGCCTGTCAGGATGATATCGAGTCCCGTCTTATTGAAGAACATACTGAGTCTGGTCCCTGGAAGTGTCGCCATGGCCCTTTTAGCGAAGATGATTTCTCCGAATTACCTGAGTCACATTGGACACTTCTGGTTCAGGATATGGATAAACATGAACCTGTTTTGGCTCATATAACACGTCAGTTCAGCTTTATTCCCGAATGGCGGCGTGATGACTTGATGATAAGTTATGCACCTGCAGGCGGAAGTGTAGGGCCACATACAGATGGTTATGATGTATTTTTATTGCAAGCCAAAGGTACAAGGCGCTGGCAAATAGGTGCTGAGCCCATATTAGATACTGATTTAATCGATGGTTTAGATCTGAAAATTTTGGCTGAGTTCAATGCAGATGAAAGTTGGGAGCTCGAACCCGGCGATATGCTTTATTTACCACCACACTTTGCACATCATGGTGTTGCCATGAATAACTGTATGACGTTTTCTATTGGTTTCAGGGCGCCAACACAAACAGAAGTGTTAGATGCGTATCTACAGGAACTAGCAGAGTCGGTTGTTGGGGAAAGGCATTACAGTGATCCTGATTTGCGTCTTAATGTCAGTGAGACGCAAATTGATGGGGCAGCGATCGCACGTTTTAAACAAAGTCTGATTGATACTATTAATCATTCTGACGCGCTTTTACAGTCTGCATTAGGCCGTTTGGTCACCCAGACTAAACCCTCGCTGGAATGGTTGGCTGATGAATATCATACTGATGATAATACCCTGTCAATATCTGCCCAGTTTGAAGCGGGAGTAGAGTTACAGCGTAACCCATATATTCGATTAGCCTGGACAGCTGCTGAGCAAAATATTTTCCTGTTTGTTGCAGGAGAAAAGTTAGTTGTTGATCCATCGTATAAGGCGGTTGTCGATATACTCACCGGCAGCTCTGCAATTAAAGGTGAACAATGGCGATTACTTCAGCAGCATGAAGGAGCCGAGCGGGTACTGAGTTCTCTTGTTGAACACGGTGCATGGTACTGGCTAAGCCGTTAGACCAGTTTTTTCCTGTTAAAGGTAGTTTTATGACATTTCGGACAGGGTGGGATACGGCTTGTTTTCTTAAAGTGCATTTCACAACCACACGATTCACAATAGAGCGTGCCGATGCCGGTAATTTCCCCCGTGTGATATTGCTGTGATTTTTCGGCTTGTTGGGCGAGCTGTTCTAATTCCAAGCGAGTTTTATCAGCCACGCTAGCAAATAATTCGAGCATACGTTCTTCGACAAGCTGTAAGTCAAAGGTCAGCCAGTTTGAAAATGTTTTGCCTGATGATTCAAGATACTCAGCCGCATCATGTAAGTCACGGCGCAGATAAGCCGCTACTTTTTCTGCTTCATCATGTGTTAACTCTTTTAATTCGATGGCTTGTTGTTTGGCTTTATCAAGATTACGTTGAAGCGTCGGTAGCGCCTGTTGTTCCGCATCATCCAGCAAGTCGTCCAGACGTTCCATCATTTTGTCGTAGGCAGCGGTCAGTTTTTTTTCGAAATTTTCGTCATTCATCTCCGTAATCCTTTTATCCTTGCGTTTTTTAGGTTAACTTAACACAGATTAATTGACTTAAGGAGTCTGTTTTGAATTCATTTCGTGGCGTCTTTCTCGTTGGGTTTCTGGCCTGTTTGAGTATGTTGCTTATTGCTGGTTATTTTCAGTTTATCGAGCATTTAGAACCCTGCCCTTTATGTATATTGCAACGAGTCATGGTTTTTGTCGCTGGTGTGTTCTTTTTAATTGGCGCCATTCATAATCCAGTTACGACGGGACGACGGGTATACGGCTTTTTAGTCTTATTAGCTGCTGGAATCGGTGCGGCAATATCTGCACGTCATGTATGGATACAGAATCTCCCAGAAGATCAGGTGCCTAGTTGTGGTCCTGGATTGAATTTTATCTTGGAAAATTTTCCATTGAGCCAAGCTGTTGATATGGTGCTGAAAGGGTCTGGAGAGTGTGCTGACGTATTGTGGACATTCCTCAATCTAAGCATTCCAGCCTGGGCCTTCATTGCTTTTATTGTGATGTGTCTGGTGGGCTTAAAACAGCTGTTTGGACATCATAAACATCCTGACTTCATCTGAACTAATTTTAATTCAGATGAAAATCATGGAGGGTTCAGAGTTTATTGTTTTTTCGCTGTGCCACATGAGGTGGCATAAGGAAGAAGTTTTAGCGAGCGCGGTAGACGATGCGACCTTTGGTTAAGTCGTAAGGTGTTAGCTGGACAGTGACTTTGTCACCAGTGAGAATACGAATATAGTTTTTACGCATTTTTCCTGAAATATGCGCTGTTACCACATGACCGTTTTCCAGTTCGACACGGAAAGTGGTGTTAGGCATGGTATCAATTACTGTGCCTTCAAACTCAATATGTTCTTCTTTTGCCATAAACTCTAATGTTCTTAAATTAAAAAGACCATTTTGCCGTAAAATCACTGATTATTCAAAGTTTTTTATCTAACTTCTTCCAATCTGTGTAATAACCTTCCAATCCTGAAAAGTTTGTTTTATATGACATTTTAGGACTTTCAGCTATCCAGTAACCAAGATAAAGCCATGAAAGATCATAGTTTTTTGCTAATTCAATTTGTTTAAGAATGGCAAATGTACCTAGACTTCGTTTGGCAAGTTCAGGATCAAAAAAAGTATAAAAAGCAGAAGCTCCATCAGCAACGAAATCAGTTACGGCAACGCCGATCAGTTTATTTTCCAGCCAAAATTCAAGAAAAGCCGTGTCACACCAGCTACTGGTAAGAAAGTTCGTATAGCTAGATGGGGTGGGGTTATCCATGCCACCGCCAAGATGACGACCTGCGATATAACGCTCATATAATTCAAAATGCACCGAGCTATATTCAGCGGGATGAATTCTAGTCTGTACGTCTTGATTTCGCTTTAAACAGCGTTTTTGACTTCTGTTAGGTTTAAATTCTTTTATATTGATGCGCACAGGGATACAGGAATCACATTCCGCGCAGAAAGGACGATAGATGTGATCGCCACTTCTTCTGAATCCATGTTGAATAAGGTGACTGTACAGATGTTTGCTAGCCGGTTTATTGGGATCCGGATACAGATTCCTTGCTTGTCTGCCGCTTAAATATGAACAGGCATGTGGTTGATCTTGATAAAAATTCAGGCTCATAGTGAGTAAGGTAAATCAGTGTCTAACTGCCATTGTTTAGGTGGTGTTTCATCAGCGCATAGGGGGCTAAGTTTTTTTATAAACTGAGTTCGGGAAATTTCTTCTGCCCCCATACGGGATAGATGATCGGAATAAATCTGGCAATCAATCATCGGCATATCCCAACGTTGTAATTGTTGACATAATGCGATGAGCGCTACTTTTGAGCTGTCAGGCACAAAACTAAACATAGATTCACCAAAAAACGCTTTGCCTATGGATACACCATACAACCCACCCACTAGCCTATCATCTTGCCAACACTCAATACTATGGGCATAACCCTGGTGATGTAAATCTGTATAAGCGTCGATCATATTGCTGTGTATCCAGGTTCGATTATCTGGATCGGTTGGCTGATTCTGGCGAGGCGCTGAACAGGCTTTCATGACTTGCTCAAAAGCCTGGTCGATAGTCACCTTGAAAACACCTTTGCGTATGACTTTATTCAAGCTCTTGCTGATATGTACTTTATCGGTAAACAGCACCATTCGAGGATCCGGACACCACCATAAAATCGGATCATTTTTATTAAACCAGGGAAAAATACCGTGTTGATAAGCTTTTAATAATCGTGTTGCTGATAGATCTCCCCCCGCAGCCAATAGGCCATGTTCTGTTGCTTTTTCTACAGGTGGGAAAATACTTTCAGGGCTGGCGGCCAACCATGTGATAGACATAACTTAATCTTGTAATTGTATGGTGAGTTGTTTTGCCCATTGAATAGATTCTAAATAGGTTCTGACTAATATTTCTTTGGGAATGGGAGACGATGATACTGTTTCCCAGTCAGCTTGTTCGTAACTAAGTGTATCAGCTAATGCTCTACCTGCAGGGCCTTGTTTATCAATCAGGGCAGTTTTGAGTTCTGCAGTCAGCGGTAAGGGTTCAATAATATCGGCAAGTGAGCTATCCAACATTGCATCAAGTACTGACAAAAGACCAACGGTGAAAAACATATCAGAATGGCCTTTATAATATTTGGCAAGCAGTTCACACATTCTGCCACGAAACATGGCTACATTACGTAGTTCATTGGGTTTATCATCCATACCTGACAGGCATAATAAGCTTGCCCAGGTTTTGATTTTATTTAAGCCCAGCATGAGAATGGCTTGCTTGGTACTTTCCACTTTTTTTGGCAAACCAAAAAAAGCTGAATTGATCAAACGCAGGAGTTTATAGCTCAGACTAATATCCTGATTGATAATGTCGGTTAAATCTTCAGTTTCTACATCCTCTTCCTGCAGCCTGACTAACAAAGACATTAAGGTCTGAGTCGAAGGGTGCAATGGCTGTCCAGCATGTTTGTCTGGTTTGGTATAAAAAATACCTTCTAACAGATCCAGCCGGTGAGACTTGCAGTAATGATACTGTTCAATATCATTAACATTGATAGCGCAGAGAATGTCATGGTGCTGTCGCCATGCTCGAATATCACTCTCGCTGAGTTGTTGAAGATTATCTAACGCGAGATCGATCAATAAGGTCTGATGGTCATGACCATTTGCCGATGTATTTAATCGTTTAGCATATCTAATGGCACCGTTATGCTGTGAAGAGGGGAGTGAATTACTATTAATATCAAGCGTTAACGATGCGCTTATTTTAGGAAGCGCAAGCAATGCCTGCTGCCATGAGTGCGGAATGGAGAGAAGCGCGTTTGGATTGTGATTGATATCTAAAATGATTTCAGGCAGATGTTGGACAAAGTCAGGAACTGCACTATCGTCATCTAACTTTTCGCCATTTTGATCGAAAAAGCTAATGTGATAGCCGGCAACATCCAGTTCATCATTGATGAATAAGGGCTGACGATGAATTAAACCTGAGAAGGTTTTTAATTGTTCTAATGCAACTACATCCTGCGCCATAAGCAAATGCTCTCTCTAAGCTAGCCATCACCTCAAAGCGACTCCCTACCTGAGAATGCGTGAGAAAGGGTGCTGCTGTCAATAAATTCAAGCTCCCCCCCCAATGGAATTCCATGAGCGAGTCGACTGACTTTGATATTGCGGGTTCTGGCGAGTTCACCAATGAAGTGAGCTGTTGCTTCACCTTCAATAGTGGGATTGGTGGCTAAAATAACTTCTTCTATTGTATTTTTGTCCAGCCATTCAATGAGCTTTGGAATACCTAAAGCATCGGGACCGATGCCATCCAGCGGTGATAAATGTCCCGATAACACAAAGTATTGTCCCTGGTATTGAGTCGCTTGTTCAATGGCCAATACATCACTCGGCATTTCGACAATACACAAGATATCTTGTTGTCGTCTGTCATCATTACAACGTGAGCAGAGTTCTGTTTCGGACAGAATTCTACAGCGTTGGCAATGTTTAACATTGTCTAATGCATGAGAGAGGGCTTGAACCAGACGCTGGGCACCATCGCGATTGCGTTCAAGCAGATGAAAGGTCATGCGCTGCGCTGATTTGGGACCAACACCAGGTAAACAACGTAAAGCGCTGATAAGCTCATCAATACTGGGACCAAGCTTTGCCATATTATCGCACTAAAATGGCATTTTCATGCCAGCTGGCAACATGCCTGACATACGTTCTTGTGTTGTTTGTTCTACCTGACGGTTTGCATCATTAACGGCAGCAGCAAGTAAGTCTTCCAGCATTTCTTTGTCGTCTTCAAATAACGCATCTTCAATCTGAACACGCTTGACATCATGTTTACCGGTCATGGTGATTTTAACCATGCCACCGCCAGCTTGTCCGATGACTTCAACCGATGCTAATTCTTTTTGTGCTTTTTCCATATTGGCCTGCATTTGCTGGGCCTGTTTCATCAGATTGCCTAATCCACCTTTCATGGAATGTCCTCTTTGATTAATCGATAGGTTTTATTGTGCTTTCTATTATACGAGCATTAAATGTATTTTTTATCACTTCAATAGTGGGGTCATTTTGAATCGATTCAATGGCCTGTTGCTGTTTTAAAGCTAATTGCTCGGCTCTTTCTACAGCTACGGTAGGGCCTGACTGCGCACTATCTGCATTATGATTAAATACGACACTGACATCCTGATCGAGTTTCTTTTGTAAGGCTTGTTCAAGTCGTTCTTTGGATTTGCTTGTTGCTAAGTGGGCAAGTTCCGATGATAAAGCGAGTTGTAGCGTTCTTTCTTCACAGCGAATAAAAGCACTGTTTTCAGCTAATTGTCGTGTTAATGCAGATAACTGCAATTCTGAAATAATTTGCGTCCAGTTTGCCGGTGAAAGATCAACACTGATTAACGTATCCTTATTGACCTCTGGCATGGCTTCGTTCACTTCCGTGGTCACGAATTTCTCTGCGTGTAGAGATGGTGAAGCCGTTTCAGGATTGATGTCAGCTCTTTGTTGTTTATCTGAGCCAGTTGACAATGCTGCTGAGGTTGTATGAGTTTCAGCCAGCGTATCATGTGTATTTAATGATGTTTGTTCTGAAGTAGCGGCAGGAGTGATTGTTGGTGTTTCAACATCTTTGTGGCCACTGGTGTTGTCATTCACGGCGGTCACCGGCGGTACATTGACGGCCGGCTTACGGAGCGTATCAGACTTTTTTCTTGGAAGACTCTCCTTAGTATTCGCGTCACTACGCGGCTGAAAACTTAGCATTCGCAGTAAGGTCATTTCAAAGCCGCTTTTCGGATCAGCCGCCCAAGGCAGGTCACGCTTACCATGCAGCGCAATTTGATAGAGCAGTTGTACCGTTTCAGCATCAAATGCGTTAGCTAACTCTTTCAGCTTGGGTGACTCATGTTCTTCCGAAGCTAAATCTGGGATTAATTGATGCGTAGCAATTTTTTGTAAACCATCCAGAATGGCATTCAAAATCACTTCAAAATCACGACCAAGTGCGGCTAGCTCTGCGGATTGTTGCAGCAGCCCCTTTGCATCTTGTTGGTACAAGGCGCTCAGCAGTTGATCGATTTGATCCTGATCGATACTTCCGAGCATTTGAAAAACAACATCGCCAGTCACATTGCCGGCACCAAAGGCAATAGCCTGATCTAACAGGCTAAGTGCATCACGCATGCTTCCATCAGCAGCGCGAGCAAGCTGCATCAGGGCGGCATGTTCAAAAGAAAGTTGTTCTTCACCCAAAATAAACGACAGGTGTTCACTGATCTGAGTGACATCTAAACGTCGGAGATTAAATTGCAGGCAACGCGATAATATCGTTACCGGTAACTTTTGCGGATCAGTTGTAGCAAATAAAAATTTAACGTGAGGAGGTGGCTCTTCCAGCGTTTTTAATAAAGCATTAAAACTGCTAGTGGAAAGCATGTGCACTTCGTCGATAAGGTAAACCTTATAACGACCACGGCTGGGCGCATATTGCACATTATCCAGGAGTTCCCGGGTATCATCGACTTTGGTTCTGGAAGCAGCGTCGACTTCGATTAAATCGACGAAGCGGCCACTGTCTACTTCTACACAACTTTGGCATTCACCACAGGGCTGTGAGCTGACACCTTGTTCACAATTGAGAGATTTGGCAAAAATTCTTGCCAGAGTGGTTTTACCTACGCCGCGTGTGCCTGAGAAAAGAAAGGCATGATGCAGTCGGTTTTGATCAAGACCGTTGATTAACGCACGCAATACATGCTGTTGCCCAACCACTTGTTCAAATGTTTTAGGTCGCCACTTACGGGCTAAAACCAGATAACTCATCGGTTATTAGACACCCGGTTAACTTAATATGTTTAGGGTGGCGACCCACACCAGCCGAATCTCGGCGCCCGAGTCCGAAGGCTCCGCTGCTCCCTTCCGGGCCTGACGGGGTGACCAACATATCGTCGCGAGGAGACCAATGCAGGCCACCATAGAACGACACATTCTATGTGTTTGTTACCGTTTTTTCCATCCCCTTTTAGTTTTACAACCGCATCATCACCACAAACAAGCAGTTAGGGTATTAAAAAGCATGAATGTCATATTGATAAGCTTGTTGATATGCGCATACTAACCGGAGGTGGTTACAAATTTAAGTTTATGAAACAAGGTTAATGGTCGATAAATAATGATATTGAAATGGTGATTATAGGTATCAGCGTGGATCATTTTTCACTGTGACTGAACATGAAAAATAAATGAAAAAGACATTTTTTACCGCTGCTTTTATTAACTTTATTATTACGCTGGCTTATGTAGTTACAGGCTGGCTTAGTATTCAGTTAGCGACATTTGAGCATTTTTCAGCATTGGTTTTTTTTCCTGCTGGAATTGCATTGGCATCATATCTGACATTTCGCCCTGTTTATGTCTTACCCGGTCTGTTTTTTGGGACATTTTTATTGGCAGTGGCAGTATGGCCAGAACTAAATTTAGCCTTCTCTAAAGTCATTGTTATTGCATCTACTATTTCGCTATCAGTCTGTTTACAAGTCGTTATTGGAAAATACATTTTCCGTCGATTTATTAAATATCCAATTACACTTAGTCGTGATCGCGATATTTTTCTATTCCTGCTACTGGTTCCTCTTATTTGTATAGCAACAGCCAGCATCGGCTTCGGGATTATTTATCTTTTCAATTTAGCAGAAATAGATTTTTTCCGAGTCTGGTTGACCTGGTTGGGAGGCAACATTATTGGCATCTACGTGATGCTGCCTTTGGCTCTTAGCTTTATAGGACGACCTCGATCTGTATGGAAAACAAGGCGTTGGTTTATAGGCACGCTTTTTGTGCTTTCTGTGATTATTATCAGTTCTGTTGTATGGAGTATTCGTCAGTTTGAAGTTAATCGCCTTGCTGATCAATTCAAAATAAGAACTCAGGAAGCATCTGAGCTGTTTAAAGTCGCCTTAAAAACGGAAGAGTTGATACAAGATGGCGTATCACGTTTATTTGCCTCTTCCGAAAAAGTCACACGAGAAGAGTTTAAGAATTTTGTGAACTGGACTACTTATCATGATCAGCATATCCAGGTCGTGGAGTGGTTGCCTCGTATAGAGCATTCACAACGTATAGCCTATGAAGATGAACAAAAAAAATATTTTGGTGATGACTTTGTTATTACCGAAATTGTTTCACCAAAAACACTCGGAGCAGCAAAGCAACGCGATGTTTATTATCCAATTACCTATCTTGAACCTGAACTTGATAATTCGCTATCACGAGGATTTGATCCATACTCATCCGTTGTTTCAAGGAAAGTGATTGATCAAGCTATTGAAACCGGTCAGGCAATGGCCAGAAGTCCGTTGAAAATGATACGCAGGCAAGATCAAATCAATTCTTTAGTGATTTATCGCCCTATTTATCAGACCCCCTCAGGGAAGATGAGTGTTGAGAAAGAGGGAAACCAAGTTATTGGTCTAGTGAATATGATTATTCGGGTCGAAGAGTTTGTAGAAGATATTTTGAAGCAAGCAAGAAAGCCTGAGTTCGAAATAAATTGGCTTGATGTTCAAAGCGGTGAGTATTTTTATCAACAAAACGCTGAAAGCAACTCAGATATCAAGCACTACGTTGATTTCGAATTGGCGGGTCGTAAAATGCAATTACAATTTTATCCCACCATAAATTTTATCAATACCTATTCAACCAGTCTGGCATCTCTGGCATTGGTTTGTGGCTTTTTGATAACGACATTATTTACTTTGTTATTTCTCAGTATTACTGGCAGAACATATCGGATATCAACAGAAGTCATATTACGAACTCGTGAGTTGTCAAAAGCTACCTCACGAGCTCAGGAATCAGAAAGGCGTATCAGAGATGTACTGAAGAAAATGCAGCTGACGGAACAGCAGTTACACCTTTCTGATGTGGCGTTTAATTCCACCAGTGAAGCTATGATGATCACCGATGCTAATAAGTACATCATTGCAGTCAATCAGGCATTTATTGATATTACTGGATACAGTCAGGAAGAAGTAATGTATCAGTATCCTGATTTTTTAGTGACGGGAGTTTCACTATCTGAACCAATCAGACTGACACATGAGCTGTGGGATATCATGCAGCAGAAAGGCACATGGAGAGGAGAGGTCAGGACGATAACAAAATCGGGTGACTCTCTGCCTTCATATTTAGCCATATCAGCAATTTATGATGCAGAACAATCACTAACTAATATGGTGGCTGTTTTTACGGATATGACTGATGTCAAAGAAGCTCATGCCAAGATCGAAAGGCATGCTAACTTTGACACACTGACCAATTTGCCGAATCGACGTTTATTTACTGATCGTTTGCATCAGGAGATTAAGCGTTGTGAAAGACAAAAAGAAAGAATCTGTTTGATGTTTCTTGATTTAGACCGCTTTAAAGATGTCAACGATACGTTGGGGCACGACTTTGGCGATGAACTGCTTCGAGAAATGGCCACCAGAATTTCAAGCTGTATCCGGGAGATGGATACGGTGGCCCGACTCGGTGGTGACGAATTCACCATTATTTTATCTGAGTTTAATAACAAAGCGCATGCGATTACTGTAGCAAAAAGCCTGATTACTGAAATAGAAAAGCCTGTAATTATAAAGGGCCAATCTATCCGGGTATCAACTAGTATTGGGATGACGTTTTTTCCAGATGATGCTGAAGAACCTGGTTTGTTAATTCAAAATGCCGACAGAGCGATGTATGCCGCAAAAGAAATGGGGGGCAGCGCATTCAAGTTCTACAATGCTGAGCTCGAGTCAAGCTGGTTGGCCAGGACATTTATCATTAATGAGTTAGAGTCTGCATTACTTAATGGGGAACTTGATGTTCATTATCAGCCCATTATTTCAATGAGTGAACATGAGCATTTATACGCTGAAGCACTAGTGCGGTGGAATCATCCGGAAAGAGGTATGATCCCGCCCTCAGATTTTCTACCCCAAGCCGAACGAATGGGGATGATTGATAAGATTGACGATTACGTGTTCAAGCGAGTTTGTCGAGATCTCAAACGATGGCAGAGCAAAGCTAATAAAACACCTCATATTTCTATTAATCGTTCAGCACATAATTTTGGTGGACAGCGTGGACGATTAGATTGGCTTGCTTATTTAGCGGAGCTATCGCTCTCAAGTGAACTTATTACACTGGAAATTACCGAAAGTACGCTAATGCAAAAACAATCGGAAAGTCGAATGTTGCTACATCGTTTACGTGATGCTGATATAAAAATCGCTGTGGATGATTTTGGGACGGGGTATTCATCGCTATCGTATCTGAAAGAAATGGATGTTGATTTTTTAAAAATTGATCGCTCGTTTATTCATGATATTGAAGAGAGTGAAGATGACAGAGCCATTGTTGAAGCGATTACGGAGATGGCTAAACGATTAGATATAAAAGTCATTGCAGAAGGCGTAGAAACAGCTACGCAGGCTGATATTTTGAAAAATATAGGCTGCCATAGTCTGCAAGGTTTTTACTATTCTAAACCCTTACCTGTGGCTGAATTTGAAGTTTATATGTTTGGAATTGATAAGTGACGCAGGTAAGGCGGTATCACTTAAATGGCGGAGAACGAGGGATTCGAACCCTCGATAGGCTATTAACCTATACACACTTTCCAGGCGTGCGCCTTCAACCACTCGGCCAGTTCTCCTTAAGGGAGCGAAAGATTACCCTAGATTGCTTCTTCTGGCAATGATGTATCAGAAGCTTGGGTTTCTGTTTTTGCGGCCGCTTTTGGTTTCGTTGCTCTTGTTTTACGTGGTTTACGTGCGGGTTTCGGCTTGTCTTTCGTTGAACTGTCAGTCACCTGTTGAGCGTCATTTTGTGTATTTTCTTTTGCTGGTGGCGCAGATTCACTCTTTAGCTTGGCATCAGTATCAGACTCTTTGACAGCCGCCGTAGCTTCATCTTGTTCAGGTTTTGTTTTCTTTCTTACTGATGTTTTTGTTTTATCCTGTCTGGCGTAAAAGGCGAGACCTCTAAGCACAATATCTGGATAGTGGTGCACATCGTCGGATAGTAAAGGCAATAAAGCTTCTGCATCACCACCTGTGATGATAAAACGAATTCGATTGTTAAAGCTTTCTTTTAGGTCGCTGATGATACGTTCTATCGTAGCGGTTACCGCATAAAGTGTGCCTGTATGAATGGCACTGTAGGTATTCGTTGCTAAAGTTTTGAACTCTTGGTTGTCTGTATCTGCAGTGAGTGCATCGGTATTGTTGACCAAGCTGCTTTTCATAATGCTGATACCAGGAATAATCATTCCACCTTGGTGCTGACCAGCTTTGGTCACAATATCAACAGTGATTGCGGTCCCGCAGTCGATAATGCATTGAGCAAGACGGGCATGTTGTCTGGCGGAAATAAGCGATAACCAGCGGTCTACACCGAGCTTTTCCGGCTCATCATAAGCGTTGATAACACCAAAATGTTTTTTCTCAGCTTGAATAAATTTTGGTGTCAGATTCCATTGTTTTTGTGTCCAGTCGCTGAGTTGTTCAGCTATTTTTTCTCCAGCAACATTGGCTACATAGATGGCCTTGATATCTGCTAATGTTTTCCATGCCTTATTTAGCGAGGCTTTAATACCAGATTTGTTTCGGTCAAAACTTTGGCTTTCAGTAAGACCATTATCATCCATAATGGCCCATTTAACTCGACTATTGCCAATATCTACCAGTAATTTCATGAGGCAAACCTAATGCTGATGTGGCTATTAGACAGCAGTTTTATTTCATTGTTTTGTAAATAACGTAATTCGCCCTGATCATTAATACCACAGGCTATTGCTGTCGATTTTTGAGCGCCATCGATCAAAGTAATCGCTTGCTCATGTAAGGCATCATACTGAGGCCAAAGTGGGACAAAGTCAGTAAGACCTCGATGTTCAAACAGTTCTATGGTTTCTATCATGTTCTGAAGTATTTTTCCTGCCAGCCAGTTACGACAGGGGACCGGGTCACAAAGCTGTTCGAGGCTGGTAGATGGTTGTTGAATTAATGTTTTTGTGGCTTCTGGAAGCTTGAAATTAAGGCCGATGCCCACAACGGTATATTGTCTGGTATTGAATCTTGATTCTACAAGAATTCCAGCAAGCTTTTGTCTTTTATGTAATACATCGTTAGGCCATTTTAGCGCTAACTGATTGATTCCAGACTGCTTGAGGGTATTTATTAAACTGATACCGACAGCAATGCTAAGTCCATGTCGGGCTTCTTCTGCGCAGTGAGGCCAAAATAGAGAAAGATATAAATTCCCCACTGCTGGTGATTGCCAAGCATCACCACGACGGCCTCGTCCCGCGGTTTGAGTTTCAGCAATACAAGCTGCTGGTCCTAATTCTCCTTGACTAAACCGTTGCCAGAGAATGTCATTGGTGGATGTTACTTCAGGCAGAATAAGAATCTCAGAAAGTGTATTAAAAGTCGGAGGTTCCATAGCGCTGACAATGGCAGCATGTGATAGCGGTGAAAAAGTTGGATTGTTCAAAAGAGTGTTCGATTTGTGAAACGAGAGAGCAGTTTAACAGGCTAAGAGGAGTTACGGGAGTCTCCTCATAAATTTTATATTGGGTGATGGTTACACTTTGATATCTAAGATGCTACCAACCATTTCATTGCTTGCTTTGACTACTTTTGCAGAAGCTTCAACTTGTCTTGCGTTGGCATCCAGTTCAAGCATCGCTTTGGTTAACTGTTCGTTAGAACCGGGATCCGCAGAAGCAATTTTGGCGCTACTTTGTGCCGCACCGTACATGCCACTCTGAATACCCGCTACACCTGATTGAAAAGCAGAAATGCTACTCATAAAATCTCTCCAGTTATGTTGACTTTATACCATTTTCCAACTAACTAGTTTGTGACTGAAGTCGCTTTTTTGTTTTTTGCGTTAGCTTTGACATAAATGATAGTAGAACAAAAACAAATACTACTGCAAATTAAAGCTAGCAATGGATAAATTGAAACCGCTGGCGCACTGTAGAGTTCTCCTACCGCATGACTGAAATAGAATAACATCAGAAAGCTTGTCCAGGCATGTGTATATGGACGACCATAAAGCAACCCACGCATGGGAAATAACAGTGGGACCAGACCGATGATTAGCATTGCTGCGACAGGATAATTTTCTGCATGTGGTGCAATGAATATCCAAGCCAGTAGCGTGAGCATTAACCCAAAAAAGCTGATTAACGTCAGTGCTCTGAATAATTTTTCAAGATTCATGTAGTTTCTTTGCTGTATTTGCGATCCGTCGACCTATTGCTTTACACAATTTTATCTCGTCGTCATCTAGGTTTCGTTTATTATCAGGTTCGGCTAAGTGACTTGCTCCATAAGGCGTGCCTCCGCCTTTTGTTGTCATTAACTCAGGTTCACTATAGGGAAGCCCCATTAACAACATACCATGATGAAATAACGGTAACATCATCGACAATAAAGTGGATTCCTGACCACCATGCAAGCTGCCTGTTGAAGTAAAAACCGCTGCAGGTTTTCCTGATAAAACACCTGAAAGCCAGCTATCGCTAGTTGAGTCGATAAAGTACTTAAGAGGCGCGGCCATATTGCCAAACCGTGTTGGACTGCCTAATACCAGTCCTGCACATTGTTTCAAATCTTCATGGCTAACATAAAGATGGCCTTCATTTGGAATGGTATCTTGAGTGGCTTCACAGACAGTGGATACAGGAGGAACCGTTCTAAAAACGGCTTCACAGCCAGTGACGGACTCAACGCCACGTGCTATCTGCTCGGCCATCGCTTTTACATGTCCTGTTCGGCTGTAATAAAGAATTAGAATTTTTGTCATGATAATTTAGAGGATGTCTAAAACAGACTCTGGTGGACGACCAATTTTTGCTTGATTGCCGTGGATAACGATCGGTCTTTCTATCAGTTTGGGGTGACTGACCATAGTTTTTATGACTTCATCATCACTTAAGGAATCATTTTTCAAATTAAGCGTTTTATATTCTTCTTCCCCTTTTCTTAATAAGTCTCTCGGACTGATTCCAAGTTTAGTAATAATCGCTTTTAACTCATCAAACGTTGGCGGTGTATCCAGATATTTTACAACGTCAGGATTAATGCCGTTTTCTTCAAGTAAGTTCAGTGTTTGTCTGGATTTGCTGCAACGCGGGTTATGCAAAATTGTGATAGTGCTCATCGGGAGGGTTCCAGTAGTTTTTCTAATGCGGATAAATGAATTTCGATTGGCCGAATTGTGGCCCATTGTGAACAGCCGGGACATAACCAGTGCATAGTTCGACCTGAAAAACCACAGTTTTTACAGGTATAACGATCACCTTTATGTATTAACGTAGTGGTGACCTCTTTTATCAGAGGTATTAAGGCCTGATGATTGTCCTCACCCAACATGATAAGTTGATGTAAGCCTTCAACGGATGGGTGCTGATGTAGTTGTCGATATAAAAAGCGTTGAGCAGCTTCTGTACCTTGTTTTTGTTCAACGAGTCTTGTCAGCATTAACCTTGCGGAAGTCAGGTGATGATGTCTTGTTAGTAGTGATTCTAACCAGTCTTTGAAATCATCCAGGTTATTTGTGTTGTCAAAGCAGGTATAGAGCAGTGGTAAGGCTTCGGGCAGAAAATAATGATTTTGTTTTTCGACATGCTGGAGGACGCGAATCGCTTTTCGATATTGTCTCATCTTGATTAGTATGCGGCCTTCCAACAGGCTTGCTCTGACACAGTCAGCATCATAATGATGCGCGCTGCGTAATAAATTCAAAGCCTGATGTTGATCTTTTTCTAACAGTGATTCTGCCAGTTCACAATAAAATTGAGCAATGAGTGCCCGTGTATTGGTTTTATTATTCGCCGGAATTTGCTTTGCCATATCGATGGCTTGCTGCCATTTTTTTTCTTGCTGATAAATACGTAATAATTGCTTAGGGGCTTCAGGTGGAGTGCCTGGTTGTTGTAATAATTCCAGAAATAATACTTCGGCCCTGTCCAATACACCGGCACTCATATAATCCAAGCCCAACTCAACCAGAGCCTGGCGCCGTTGTTGCGCGCTAAGTGATGGTCTGGCGATTAAGTTCTGGTGAATCCTGATGGCGCGATCACTTTCCCCGCGTCTTCGGAATAGGTTCGCTAATGCCAGGTGAGTTTCAACGGTTTCACTATTGACTTCCAATAGACCGATAAAGACATCAATCGCTTTATCAGGCTGTTCGTTTAATAAATAATTCAGGCCTTTGAAATAGTCAGGACTAAAAGAAGATTCTTGCGGACGATATCGACGTTTGTAATGACGACGAGCCATTATCCACCCAGAAAGGGCGGCAACAGGTAATAAGAAAAATAACCAGCCAAGCATCAATTAATGTGCGTCTTTAATCGGTAATATTCGTAAACTGTTAATTTCCTGTTCGGAAACAGAAAGTTTAGATTGTAGTCTGCGATTTTCGTAACGAAGTTTCATGGTACTGAATAACAAGATAACAGCACCTATGATGACACCAGTGAGCATGGATAGCGCGACCAGAACTGATAGAGGAATTGTTAATTCACCGAAATAATAATTCACCGTAACACTGCTCATGTTAAATGCGGCAAAAGCGGCACTCAATAAGAAAATAAGTCCGAATATCAGGAGTAATATTATTTTTCGCATTGTGCGGTGTTCCTTAAAATTACTGATGTTTTCTCGTTAATTTCATTCAACAGGGATCATACCCTAAAATCGAACCTTGCCCAGAATAAGGCGAAATCATGTAGAATTACATTTTTATTTTGACAGGTCGGTCCTGTATCAACTCGTGATTTTGGAGAATTCACCATGACCTTTGTTGTCACAGAAAACTGTATTAAATGTAAATATACTGATTGTGTTGATGTCTGCCCAGTAGATTGTTTTCACGAAGGTCCTAATTTCTTGGTTATCGATCCTGATGAGTGCATCGATTGCACACTTTGTGAACCAGAGTGTCCGGCAGAAGCTATTTTCTCTGAAGATGATTTACCTGATGAGCAAATGGAGTTTTTGCAAATCAACGAAGAATTATCTCGGGTATGGCCTGTGATTTCTGAAAAGAAAGATGCACTTCCAGATGCAGAAGAGTGGGATGGTAAATCTAATAAAACACCTTTACTGGAAAGATAAAAGCATTATCGAATGACATAAAAAAAGCCCGCTTTCGCGGGCTTTTTTGTTTTTATACCATAAGATGTTTGAGTTTTTTCATGGCATTATTTTCAATCTGGCGAATACGTTCAGCCGAAACTTGATACTGATCTGCCAGCGTGTGCAATGTCGCTTTATTATCTTCATTTAACCAACGCTGCATAATGATATCTCGGCTACGTTCGTCTAGTGTTGCTAATGCGTTTGATAATTTTTGTTGCTGATAATCTGTGTAATTATCATCTTCTAATTGATTAGAAGGATCTGAATTATCATTAGCCGCTAAGTAGGCGACAGGCGAGTAATTATTTTCATCATCATCAACATCGTTGGGTAAATCAAAAGATGTGTCTGGTTGAGCTAATCTACGCTCCATTTCCATCACATTATCTGCTGTCACACCTAGGTCTTCTGCAACGGCTTCAACTTCTTCTTTATTTAACCAACCAAGACGCTGCTTGGCGCTACGAAGATTAAAAAATAATTTACGTTGTGCTTTGGTTGTTGCGATTTTTACAATGCGCCAGTTACGGATCACATATTCGTGTATTTCAGCGCGAATCCAGTGAACAGCAAACGAAACCAGACGAACCCCTTTTTCTGGGTTAAATCGTTTCACCGCTTTCATCAGGCCGATGTTGCCTTCTTGA